>CAIZEE010000335.1 GCA_903931835.1 uncultured Elstera sp. | reverse complement strand
TCGCCCTCTACGATGACGCGATCAACGGTGGCGTTGGTGACGATCTGCAAGTTTGACCGGCGTCCAGCTGCGTCCAGGAAGGCGCGGGCGGTGCTGCTGCGCTTGCCCCTGCATTGCGTGACCAGCATGGTGAACGCGCCATCGACATCGCCCGCGCAATAATCGGGCACCTTGCGCAGGCCGTATTCACCGCAAGCCGCGACGAACACGTCTGCCAGCGGATGATGCAGGCGCGGGCGCGCAAGGCCCAGCGTCCCCAGCGTGCCGTGGGTCTGGTCGGGCGGCCCGTAAAAGGCTTCGGACTTGCGGAAGAACGGCAATACGCTTTGCCAGTCCCAGCCGATGCAGCCCGATGCCGCCCATTCGTCATAGTCCGCGCGGTCGCCCCGGATATAGATCATGCCGTTGACCGACGAGCCACCACCCAGCATCCGACCCGCGCTCCAAAAACCCTGGCGGCCATTGAGTGAGGGATCGGGCTCGGTCAGGAAGCACCAGTCGCGGTCGGGCTTGCCCAGGAAAGTCATGCCCGCGGCGGGCATCCGCGCCTTGAAACCATCGGCGCGACCGCCCGCCTCCAGCAGGACTACCCGCGTCGCTGGATTTTCCGACAGCCGGCTGGCCAGCACACTGCCCGCGCTGCCACCGCCGATGATCACGTAATCAGCTTCCATCATGCGGCCTGCCGGGCAAAGACTGGCAGGGCAAAAGTGCCGGCAGAATCTTCACAGGTCAGGAACCGCAGTTCGACCGGCAGCCCCCGCGCGCAATCCGCCTCGCCGAAACCGTCGGGATTGGCCATGAACAGCGGACCCTCGGCCAGTTCGACCAGGATGGTGTCGTAGGGTAGGCGCAGCAGGCCCCGGTAATAGTCCTGCACGAAGCTGCACCAACTGACGAGCTTGCCGCGTCCCGAAACCTGTTCACATGGCAGTTCGGTTCCGCCGCAGGCGTCGCAGGCAACCATCACCGGCCACAGCAGCTTGTGGCAATCGGCGCAGCGCTGCAAGCGAAGCTCACCTTGGGCACACCATGCCCAGAACTCGTCATGACCGGGGCCAAGTGTGCGGTCGGGGCGCTTTTCCGTCATCGTCAGACTCCTCTCGTCAATATCAGCGGGTGGACCTGGTCGGTCTCGGCCAACGAGAACATCGATGCGGCCAAGCCCGCAACCTGGCGCGGTCCGGCTTCGTGGCGCAACTGGCGCACGATCTCGGCGATGTGGTTCCAGCCGTGCATATAGCTGCCCGAGAGCATACCGCCCGCCATGTTGACGGGCAGGCGCCCATCGCGAGCGAAATCGCCCGCACGGAAATCGTCGAGCGCGGTGCCAGGTTCGGCGAAGCCATGACCCTCGATGTGATTGACCAGATGCATGCTGGCCGCGTCATAGGCCTCGAAATGGCCGATATCGGCCAGCGACAGCCCAGCCATCCCCAGCGCCTGCGCGCCCGACTCCTGGAAATGTTCGCGCAACTGGTGGCGCACCAGCGCATCCAGCTTGTCGGCGCGGACCTGCGACTTGCCCCAGCCGGCGATGGCAACCGGTGTTTTTTCCATGTCATGTGCCTTGTCGGCGCGGGTGACGATCAGGCAGATGGCGCCATCGTTGACCAGACACATGTCCAGCAGGCGCAGCGGCTTGACGATGAAGCGCGAGCCCAGATAGTCGGTGATGGACATCGGCGCCTGCATCACCGCCTGGGGATGAAGCATGGCGTTGCGACGCAATTGCATCGCGACCTCGCCCAGATCCTCCTCGCTTCGACCGAAGCGATGGCGGTAATGCTGCCAGGTCATGGCCCAATGCGCGCCCTGCGAGCTGAAGCCCCAGGGGTGGTAATAATAATAGGATGCAGGCGCGCCGCCTTCGTCCCCGCGCCCCTGGCCGCCGAACTTGCGCCCGATCGAACGCGTGGCGACGGCATAGACCACCGCCATGGTGTCGCATTGGCCCGCAGCGATGGCTGCGCAGACCTGCGGCAGCGGCCCGGCCATGATGCCCATCACCTCCATGCAGTGGCGCGGTTTGAGCCCGAGCAGTTGCGCCGTTTCCCGCGGCGTGGGGCCGCCATAGAGATAGGATACGGCCAGTCCGTCGATATCGCTGCGGGCCAGGCCGGAATCGTCCAGCGCCCGTTCGAAGGCGATGGCGGCAAGGCTCTCCGGCGTGGGCGAAACATAGCCCTCGGGCTTTGCGCGCGCGGCGCGGTAATCGTCGCCATAATCGGTTTCGCCCAAGCCTACGATCGCAGCGCGCCGGCTGAGTTCGGGCGAGGCGGGGGGCATCGCGCGCATCTTTGATTCATTGGGCATAGCGATGGTCAGACCTTCACGGCAATTTTTCCGGGCTTCCCGGCTCGGGACGGGCAGTTCATTGCTGCTGGCAGACCTGCGGATTGATCGGTCCGGGGCATTGTCCTTCTCATGTCGTCTTTTTTGGCGATTGCAACTTAGGGCACGGCAATTATAAATGAAATGCGTCTGCGTCATAAAAATCCGGCACGGGCGAGCTTCGTCACCGTAGACTGGACCATCCAGAAGAGGGCGGGGAAGCGCTTTTTTCCGGCAGATATGCCCAGGGAGCAACCATATGACCGCCTCGACCGCGCGGCAAGAATGGGCGACCAAGTGGCCGCTGCCGCTGGTTTGCATGCTTGGTGTCTCGGGCAGCTCGCTGTTCGCTTATGCTGGCGGCGTATACATGCAGAGC
>CAIZEE010000334.1 GCA_903931835.1 uncultured Elstera sp. | reverse complement strand
GTCTCGTAACAGGTTGCCGCCGTCGCGAGCTTAGTTTCGAGCTCCTGGTCGGTCAGTTCCTTGAAGCTCTTGCCGGGTTTACCGTCAAAGGGATTGACGCTTTGGTAGGCCATGATTTCGTCCTTTTCCAACATCGTCGGGAGGTTTTGTGGTTAGCCGTTGCGGGCGGTGGCCGGTGAGGGTCATCGTCACTGCTGTCAACGGATCGATGGGGTGAAGCTGGGGTGCTGGCGGGCCCGGCACCACCGTCGGAATGTACCCACTCGCAGTGCTCAGAAGGCGTATAGGGTACGCAGAGTGACGCCGACCTCTTGCCGGAAACCGCCAGTATTGCTGAATTGATGATTGACCTCGCCCAGCATCTGGAAGGCCGTTGCGACGGGATATGAGGCGACCAGGCGTACCTCCTCGAACTCGGTTTTGGTGCCGGTCGCGGCCCCATCGAGGGATTGACGTCCGCCGAACTCACTTTCGTAGCCGATCGATGTCTCCAGTTTGTTCGCCCAGGTGTAATTGAGGAAGCCCTGGAGCTGGAGCGTCGGATCCTGTGACAGGGTCTGGTTAGCGATTGAGCTAGGCGCTGTGTTGTCGCCATAGGCGATGAAGTCGCCGGATAGATCGAACGACCAATGCTCGTCAAAACCCTTATGGAACGCCAATTCAGGATCATAAACGAGGCGGTTGCCGCCGAGATTGATCGTGGCTGACCGGTCATAGGCGCCATCGGGCAGTACTAGGTAGAGCGTGACCCCCAGATAGGTTCGACTGGCCGTATCGTTGATCGGCCACACGGCGAGGGCGACTGTCGTATCGCCGGCGCCACTGCTGCCTGGATAATGGGTGCCGCCGATGCTGGCATTCGTGTAGGTGCCGAAGGGCTGTAAGAACTCCACCAGCATTTCGACGCCGCCGACATCAAAATAGGTCGCCGCGCGCGCGATCCCGAGAAAATCATCGAGATGGGTGTTTCGGCTGTCGGTCGGGCCGCCGGCTGGCTGGTAGCTCTGATGGTCGCCATAGACGAAATAGCTGATCAGGGCGGTCGTACCGGGTGGGGCGGTGACGAACTCATCCGGTTCAAGCTCGGTTGCTGAAGCGGTGCCGGTGGAAAGCATAAGCGCCGCGAAGCCTGCGAAACCTGCGAAGACGGCGGATTGGACGAACGGCCGGCGGGGCGTGTCCATCATCTTTGGTGAAGAGCGCATATTCGGTCCTTTTTCAACGGATTGATCAGCGTGAAGCTGGGCCCCCGCCGGGACCTGACGCCAGCATCGGAAACTACCCATCCGCGGCGCTCAAGGTGCGTATAGGGCACGCAGTGTGACGCCGGCATCCCGCCGGAAGCTGCGGGTCGGCCGGCGGCTGTCGGGTCGTTGGCGATCTCAGGCCCTGACGGGCCGAGTCAGATGCGGAAGATACCCAGAGCCTCTGCTACCAAGCTCTAAGTCATGCCGGATCACTGTGCGTAGTTTCCGGCGCTAGGCCAGCGCCTCCGCCTTCACCACTTTTTGGTTATGCCGATATTCGACGCAGCGGGCTTCGTACTCTGAGCTGCGTCCTTCCAGGAGTTGCCCAGAATGACCAAGTCACCCTCATTACGCACCGGACTGCTACTATCGATGCTGCTCGCCGGCGTCAGCTCGGCCAGCTTTGCGCAGACGGCGCCAAACGCGGCTAAGATCGCTGACCAGGATTTCGGCAGATTGTCCCAGGATGGGGTCGGCGCCTTCAACGACGTGCATCAGGCCCGTCTGGCGCTCTTCGAAGGCAAAATCGATGAAGCTGCGACCTTCGTTACCGATGCACGGACCTCGCTGGCACTCGCCAAGACAAACGGCCCCACCTTCGTCAAGGCGGAAACCGCGCTGAACTCACCGGGCCAAAATGCCGTCAAGACACCGGCAGTTCCGGGTCAGGCGACTACCCCGATCGTTTGGATCCCAATTGATGCCGAGCTGGCGCTCGGCGAGACCTTCGTCGCCTCGCCGCAGAAATCGGCTGCCGTTGTGGTCGCGCGCAAGCGCCTGGAAAAGGGTGATCACGCCAAATCGCTGGAGGCGATCCGACTGGCGCAGGTCGATGTGAACTACACGGTTGCGGTCGCACCGTTGGAGCAGAGCACTGCCGATGTCGACAAGGCGAACAATCTGATCGCATCGCATGACTATTACGGCGCCAGCGAGGCTCTCCGTCAGGCCGAAGGCCGGGTGCGCTACGACGAGATCGACGACATCGCCAACGTCAATGGGGCGACTACCGTATCAAGCGCCAAAGCCAAATAAGCCCTGCGTTCGCATGATGTTCGCTAATGGCGAGGAGGATTTCGTGGATATTCGACATTTTCGGCCGATCTGCGGGCAGCTGGCCGTTATCGGCCTCCTGACGGGATGCGCCGTCGCCGCTGAACCATCCTATGGTCAGGATGTCGGGCCTGCCGTTGCCCTGGGCGCTGACGGCTATTGCGACGGGACCTGGTATCCCAACGGTGTCTGCTATCCAGGCTATCCGTATGGCTATGGCTATGGCCCCGGCGTTGGCTACGGTTATGGCTATGGTTATGGCGGCGCCTTTATCAGCGGCCGTGGCGGCTATGGTCGGGCGTATGGCGGTGGCGGTGCCTACGGCCATGGGGCGGTCGCTGGCGCACCCCGCGGCGGGTTCCGTGGCGGCGGCGGTGCAGTAGGAGGTGGACGCGGCGGTGGCGGTCATGGCGGTGGCGGTCATGGCGGTGGCGGTCATGGCGGTGGCGGTCATGGCGGTGGCGGCCATCGCTAACGAACCGACTTCTCTCGGGCGATCAGCAGATAGTCCAAACGACCTGAAAGGACCACGGTGATGTTAACCCAGCGCGCGCTTCAAACCTTTGCGGAAAGTCGCCAAATCATGTCCGTTATTCCAACTGCGATGGCACTCACGCTCGCGATGGTGATAGCCGGTTCTTCGGCGCGCGCCGAACCGATGCCTAGTTGTTCGTCGGCAGAACCGGATGCCCGCTTCTCGGTTGTGCCTACCCGAACTAATGGGAATGGTCCCACGAGCGCGCAGCCCGAAGCAACAGTCCAGCAAGATCGCGACGCCTACGCGCGTAAAATAGACAGATATTACCGTGAACATATCGCCGCATACGATCTTCAGGCTGCGCACTTCACCGCAGATTCTTTAACACTCGAGACGTACAGAACGAGTTTACGGGATGGAAACATTACGTTCGATGTGGAGCCTGACCCTTATTATGGCCCATTGGATATTTATCGTTATGGATACGACTATGGAAATTACGATGATTCATTGTACCCGATCGAAACCGGCGCTACGATTCTCACGGGCTTGATTAATACAGTTACAAGCGATCTTGCAGCGCTCAGGCTCAGCTGCGATACGCTGGCGGAAGATCGCAAGGTCCTGGATCGAATCGCGCGTCTAAACTGATGCCTGACGCGCCGCTGGGCAGGGTGCTCCGCCTCTTCGAAGGATCCGGCTAAATTCTTGTTTGCCTGAATTCAAATACAGGCCGTCACAGATTTGCCCCCGCCTGTGCCCTCATCGGCAACGGGCCGACGGCTCTTGAGCGATCACCACCGAGTTAAACCAACTCAAAGGACCATCGTGATATTAATCCAGGCTTCGTCAATGAACGGCTATTCCATTCACGCAAGCGACGGCAATATCGGAACGGTAACCGATCTCTTATTTGACGACGATACCTGGCTCGTTCGCTGGCTCGTGGTCGATGTGGGCCGCTGGCTTCTCGGCCGGAAAGTGCTTCTGCCCAGCACCGCCCTCGGACACCTCGATATAGCCGGAGAGAAATTCTCTGTGCGGCTGAGCCGGCAGCAAGTCAAGGCCAGCCCCGATATCGATACCAACCTTCCGGTCTCCCGGCAGATGGAAGCCGGTATCTATGATTATTATGGCTGGCGTCCCTATTGGCCGAACGGGTTTTATCTGGGCGGCTTCGGCTATCCGGCGGCCAGTTTGTCGTCGGAACCGGACTTGGACGCTGCACAGAATGCCGACCGCCGTCTGCGCAGCGCCAATGAGATCAAGGGCTATCATATCCACGCCACCGACGGCGAAATCGGCCATGTCGAAGATCTGCTCATCGAAGATGGCGACTGGAGCATTCACTATCTGTCTATGAAGACGAGCAATTGGTGGGTCGGTAGGGACGTCTTGATCTCGCCGCGATCGGTCCAGGATATCGACTGGCAAGAACGCCGGATCAGCCTTGATGTCGACCGGACGCGGGTCAAGGGCAGTCCGCCCTATGATCCGATCACTCAACTCGATCGCCTCTACGAACGCCAGTTCCACGACTATTATGGCGACGGCCTGGCGCCCTCGCGGCGTTAACTGGGCTGGCTGGGACGGTGGGTGTGTCTCTTATAAAACTGCACCGTCAATAATAAGGGGCATGCCGGTGCGCGGGCATGCCCCTTTTTCCAAGCCCCGGCAGCGGCTTGCTAGCCGTGTGGACCGTCAAACACACCAAGCGGCGCCTGCTTGGTGAACAGGTTTCCGATCGCTTCGTCCAGCGTTGGTGCCATTACTACCTTGTCGCCCGTCACGGCGATCACACGCTTTAGCTGGGGGAAGTTTTCGCCGGCGGCTTGAAGGTAGATCGGCACGACATACACGAACGAGTTCTCGATCGGCGTCACGATGAGCTTGCCGCGGATCACGCGTGAGCCCTTCTGATCCCACAGGGTGAGCTGCTGTGAAATCGTCGGATTTTGGTCGATCATCGCCTCGATTTGATTGGGCCCGTAAACCAGTTTCTCCTTGGGCAGCTCATAGAACAGCTTGGTGCCGTAATCCGGCAAGTCGCAACGCGCCGCCATCCAGGAAATCATGTTGTTGCGGTTCTGCGGAGTGAACGGAGTCATCAGCAGATATTCCAAAGTGTCGCTGCCGGGCAGCTTCATCAGGATATAATAGGGCTCCATCGGCCCTTTCTCGCCAGCATAAGTCTCATTGGGAGCGGCCCACAGATCCTCGCGATTATAAAAAACCTGCGGGTCTGTCATGTGGAACGTCTTGTATTCGTCGGCCTGAATAGCGAACAGGTCCTCCGGATAACGCAGATGGGACGTTAGGTCAGGCGAGAGCTGATCGAGTGGTTTGAAAACGCCCGGGAAGGCGCGCTGATAAGCGGCGAGGATCGGATCCTTGGGATCCATGACATAGAACTGCACGCTACCGTCATACATGTTGACGATGATTTTGACCGAGTTGCGGATGTAGTTGATACTCTGGCCAAATCCATCCAAGTGCGGGCTCGCGTAAGGGAACTGGTTCGAGGTCGTGTAGGCGTCCTGAATCCAATAAAGCTG
>CAIZEE010000333.1 GCA_903931835.1 uncultured Elstera sp. | reverse complement strand
GCGGCGGCGCCTGGTTGATTACGTCATGCGGCTTCGGCGTGGGCCTTGAACATCGCGCCAATATCACCCGATGTTACCGCGCGGCGCGTTTCGCCCTCGGTCAGCGGCGCCGCGCCGCCGCTTGATCTGACTGCGGTTTCGACACCCGCCACCCGCGCCTTTTCCCGCAACGCGCTGACGGTGATCTCTTCGCGTTTGAAGTGATCGAAAATCGGGAACTGATACAGGCGCATCGCGTTGAGGTGGGTGACCTTGTCGATCAAGGTGTCCGGCAGGCTTTTGACCGAGCGCCACAGGATTTCGGGGGCATCGGGCCACGGGGCGTCGGAGTGTGGATAATCGACTTCGAAGCAGGCGTTGTCTTCGCCTACGAGATCGAGGTTCCGGCATCCATAGTAATCGTCGATGAAGCAGCTGGTGAAATGGCGATGGAACACTTCAGAAGGCTTTAGCCCGCCGAAATAGGTGTCTGAATGAGTCCAGGCGCTATGCTGGTAATGCGTGTAGTCGGCGCGTTCGAGAAAATAGGGAATCCAGCCGATACCGCTTTCGGACAGGGCGATCCGCATGTTGGGATAGCGTTGCAAGGCAGACAGGTTCAGCCAGTCTGCGGCGCCGACTGCCACCGACATCGGCATCGTGGTGATCCAGGCTTCGATCGGCGATTCATCCGAGGCATGGACTGCCGGATTGCCGCCGCCGATATGCAGATTGATCGTCATGTCGTTGTCGGAAATGGCTCTCCACATCGGTTCCCAATAGGCGTTGTGGATGCTGGGCAGGCCGCGCTTGGTCGGATTTTCGTTGAACGAAATCGAATGGAAGCCCTTGACTTTCAAACGCTTGATCTCCGCCACCGTGGCATTGATATCCCACGCCGGGATGATTCCGCAGGGAATGAACCGACCTGGATAGGCGTTGCACCATTCGTCAATGTGCCAGTCGTTATAGGCTTGCAGGTGCTTGAGCGCGTGGGTTTTGTCGGGCGCGCTGCAAAAGAACAGGCCATCGAGGGTGGGCAGGCTACCGAAATTCAGCGAGGCGGCGATACCGTTGGCGTCCATGTCGCCGATGCGGGCGTGAACGTCGTAGACCCCAGGGCGCAACTGCTCGAGCGAGGTGGGCTCCATGCCGTATTCCTCTTTTGGGCGGCCCACGACGGCATTGAGCGCGACCGAGGGAATCTTCATTCCCTGATAGTCCCAATAGTTGGAGCCGTCGGACTTCGTGCGGAATTTGGGGGCCGTCGTGAAGGCCTCACCGGTCAGATGGCGGTCAAACAGATCGGCTGGTTCGGTGATATGGTCATCGACGCTGATGAGCACCATGTCGTTCATTTGCATAGCGTTTCTCCTGTTCACGCGGTGTGCCATTTGACCCCGTCGGGTCGCGGCAATCGCCCCCGGCAGCGCCAGTGCAGGCCATGGCCAGTGCCAGCGCGCGGCAGCAACATTGCTGCCCGCTGTCGGCCCTTGATCAGGCCGTTTTGATTTCGGGATGTTGACGGAGATCAAAACGCGCCTGGGGCGCGTGTTTGATCGCTCCAGCGATGGCGCCGCCTATCGGATCGCGGCGGCTTTACGCGGCGTCGTTCGGCGCTCAGCCTGCCAGTGAAAGCGGGATGCTGGCGCCGGTGATCGCACCGGCCTGGTCCGAGATAAGGAAGGCAATCACCCGCGCGACGGCTTCGGGCCGGACCCATGCGGATGTATCTGCGTCGGGCATGTCGGCGCGATTGGTGGGAGTGTCGATAATCGTGGGCAGCACGGCATTGACGCGCACGCCACGCCCACGCAGTTCCTCGGCCAGTT
>CAIZEE010000332.1 GCA_903931835.1 uncultured Elstera sp. | reverse complement strand
GAACTGACGAGCTTCGATGGCGTTACGACGGTGAACGGTGCGACCGTCGCAGTCACTGGCCGGCAGAGCGGCGATGGATTTCTGGTGAGCACGCCTGAGGGTACCGTCACGGCCCCGCGCAGCGTCCAGCCGACCAATCCCTGGTCCGCGCGGTTTCTCGAAACCGACATGTTGATGCGAAGCGATACGGGGCAGGTCGAGCACGCCCGGATCGGCCCAGAGGCCCGCGAGACGCTGACGATCGACGGCCGCATGTTTCAGACGCACCGTTACGACATCGACGCCGATCCGGCTTACGTCGTCTGGCTTGATCGTGACGATCGGCCGGTGAAATTCCTCACCAAGGACCCGTCGGGTGATGTTGTGTTCACTTTGGATATAGGCCCGTCGTAACGGGAAGAGGGACCTTGGCCCTTGTCGCAAGGCGCCTGATCCGCAAGATACTAAAGAAAAAACTGGTGCACCCGACACGATTCGAACGTGTGGCCTCTGCCTTCGGAGGGCAGCGCTCTATCCAGCTGAGCTACGGGTGCGGTGCCGAAGCGTGGCGCAATCTAGCGGCAGGCGGGTAGCCTGGTCAAGGACCGGGGCGTCTTCGTCAGGATTGGCGCCGTTTGTGGCAGAGCCATTGTTCCTGCAAGGCGGCCGGGCGCTTGGCGTCGTCGCCGGCCAGCACTTCGTTGCCGGATGGCAGATCAGCCCTACGGTCCTTCACCCAGGCGGCGATGTCGGTCAGCACCAGCTCGGCCTGGAGATCGCGCAGCAGCATGTGATAGCCGACGGGATAGAACGCCACGCGCCATTCGGCGGGCGGACGCTTTTCCAGGCGCGACAGCATCAGGCAGCTTGCGGCGGCCGGCACTATCTCGTCGCGCTCGCCGATCAGGAACAACGCGGGCGCCTTGAGCTGGGGTGCGGAGAGCAGCGCGTCGTCCATCAGATTGACCAGGCCGGTCAGGGTGCTGACATTGGTGCGCTTGCGCACCAGCGGGTCGGCGGAGAGGGCGCGCAGCATCGGCTCGTTATCGCTCGGCGTGATGGCAAAGCCGCTACCGCTCAAGGGCATCCAGGCCAGCGTGTGGCTGAACACGAACAGCCCGGCGCGCTGAAAGACGCTCTGCGTTTCGCGCGCCCATACAGCCGGTGCAGACAGGATGACGCCGTCGACATCGGGTGGCGCAGCACTGGTCATGGCGGTCATGGCGACAGCGCCCCCCATGCTTTCGCCGAGCAGGAACAGTTTCTTGCCCGGGTATTTCCCGCGCAGCAAGGCGGCCATGCTGCGCACATCGTCATCTAGCGTCGCCGTGCCGAACCATCGCCCGGGCGAGGGGGCGGCCCCGAATCCGCGCTGGTCATAGGCGTAAAGGGCGATGCCGTGCTGCGCGAAGAAGGCGCCCGGGCCCTCGAACGCGCGGGAATAATCGTTGAAGCCGTGCAGCGCCAGGATGATCGCCTCCGGCGGCTCTACGGGCAAATAGCGGCGCAGCGGCAGTTCGGCGCCATCGCGCATGATCGCCTTGGTGTCTTCCAGCGCTTCTGGTCCGATCGGCGGGCCCACCGTCTCGATCTCGGCGCTACAGCCGCCCAAACCCGTGCCGAGAAGCAGGAGCAGCAAGGCTGCCCGCGCCATCCTCATGAAGCGGCCTCTTCCGGCAATGGGCGATGGGTGAGTTGCAGGAAGATGTCCTCGAGATCAGCTTCGCTCGAGCTTAGGTCGACGATGGTGATGCCGGCGGCACTGGCGGCGGCCAGGATTTGCGCGACTTTGGTCTCGCTGCGGCGATAGCGGAAAAGCAACCGGTTGGGGGGGAGCAATTGCGGGTCGAAGGCGAGCAGGCTTGGAGGAATGGTGGCGAGCGTGGCGTCGGTGGTGATGGTCAGTTCCTTGCCGTCGACGCGGTGGAGCAGATTTTCCGTGGTATCGCAGGCCGCCAGTTTGCCGTCCGCAATGATGGCGATCCGATCACACAATTCCTGCGCCTCTTCGAGGTAATGCGTCGTCAGAACGATCGTCGTGCCGCCCGTCG
>CAIZEE010000331.1 GCA_903931835.1 uncultured Elstera sp. | reverse complement strand
TATGACGCGCTGCTCGCCAAATTCGCCGGGCGGCTGGTGCTGCGCACCGCCGATGCGACCTTGCCGGAACAACGCGCCGGCGATCTCGCCAGCACGGTCGCCACATATCTGAGTGAGGTGAAGAAGCTCGCCGACCAGAAACGCGAGACGGCGGAGACCCAAGCTGCCTTGCTGCGCGATGGCGCCTACAGACTCGCTGCCGATCCGACCAAGACCAGTGCACCGCCGACGGCGCTCGACCACGTGCCGCATATCGAATTTGCCGCATTAGAGGACGCGGTCGAACGGCTGCAGCATAGCGCCAAGATCTATGACGATATGCTGGCCGCCAAGGGCCCGACGCTGTCGCCTGATCAGATTCAGCGCCTTCAGGCACTGATGCTGACCATCGATGAGACGCTGACCAACGATGTCGGGCTGCCGGGACGCAGCTGGTACAAGCATCTGCTCTACGCCCCCGGCCGTTTCACTGGATATGGAGCGAAGACGCTGCCGGGCGTGCGCGAGGCGATCGAGGAACAGCGCTGGGCCGATGCCGACCGCTACGCCAAGCTGACTGCCGACGCGCTGAACGCTTACAGCGCGCGCCTCGACCAGGCCGTGTCGGTGCTCAACCCTGCGGGCTAAGCTGGCGCTGCCGGGACGCAGCATCTTGACGCCCGTCCCAATTGGAACGGGCGTCTAATGCGCTACCGAAGCCTAGAGGTTCGGCCCGATGAAATCGCGCTTGCCCAAGGGCACGCCGTTTTCACGCAGAATCCCGTAGGCCGTCGTGATGTGGAAATAGAAATTCGGCAGGGCGAAATGCAGCAGATAGGCCTGGCCCGGCAGGGTCATCGTCTTCTCCTTGCCGATCGGGATGGTGATCTCGCGTGCCTCGGAGCCATCGATCTGCTCCGGCTTCAGCGTCGCGATGTAATCCAGCGTCTTCTGCAGGCGCGCCTTCAGCTCAGGAAAGCTGCTCTCGGTATCTTCCATGCGCGGCGCCGTAAGGCCGGCAAGGCGGGCGGGCGCGTTCTTGGCGTGGTCGCTGGCGATCTGGAACTGGCGCGCCAGCGGCAGCATATCGGGGTAGAGCCGCGCCGATAGCAGCACCGCCGGATCGATGTGGTTGGCTTCGGCGTGCTCTTCCGCCTTGCCGAGAAAGGCAATGGCGTTGGTCAGCATCCGTTGAAAAACCGGCACGCTGGCCTGGTACATTGAGAGGGTCATAGGGGATCGCCTTCCTAAAGTTGGATGGCGGGAAACTGGCCCTGCGGCCAGTTGCATTCAACCGTGCGAAGGCAATATTTGGCGGTCAGGCGATGCTGAGCAGCGTCTTCATCATGGAATCGGCGGCGATGACGACGCGGGCCGAGGCGGCATAGGCGTTTTTGGCGACGATCAGATTGACGAACTGGTCGGTCAGATCGACGTTGGAATCCTCAAGCGCGCCGTGGATCACCGTGCCGGCACCGGCACCGTTCGGAATCGCCGCCCCCGATGCCTCGGTCGCGTATTCAAGGTTGTTGGAGCCGCCGGAGAGACCGCCGGGATTGGTGAAGGTCGCGATGACCGGCTGGCCGGTCGGCCCGACCACCGGATCGCCATTGGCGTCGACCACCGCACCGGAGGCTGAGACATGAAACGACCCGTCGCGCGTATAGGCGGTCTGACCATCGGGCAGCGTCACCTCGAAATAGCCATTGCCGTTGATCGCAAGATCGGTCGGAACACCGGTCGTATAGATGAAGCCCTGCGACGTGTCCTTTTGCGGAACAAGGATCGGCGCACCGTTGGCCGCCCCGGCCGACAGGGTGGTGATCCAGGCCTTATAGCCGTTGGTATCGACATTCGCGATGTTCTCAGCCGTCGCGGCCAACACTTCGGACTGGGCTTCCATCCCGCCGATTGCCGTCGCCAGTGCCGATCCAAGGTCTCCGGACATCATCGTCT
>CAIZEE010000330.1 GCA_903931835.1 uncultured Elstera sp. | reverse complement strand
GGTGAACGCCAACGGGCCGCAGGACCTCATCATCTATGCGCTGACCATGAAGGGGCGCGTCGAGACGACGAATTACCGGACCGTGCAGATGCCGAGCGGTATGGATGTGCCGCTCTACGTCAAAGACAAATTCGGCGAGTTCTATAAGGCGCTGTTCGAGAAACAGGTCGAACGCGACGGCATGCACAATATCTATCTGGAATATGCCTGGAACACCGCCTGGTGCGATCCCTGTGCGGCGGAAGCCCTGACCGTCCCGGAGCTGAACGCGCTGGGCGCCCGCTGGCTCGACCCGAGCATGGGCCAGCAACGCTTTGGCGGACCGCAAGCCTATGTCACCCGCCTGCATGTGCGCTATGACGCAGCACATTTTCCCGAAGATCTGCAGCTTCAGGAAACCGGCGACACCAGCAATTTCCAGGCGCGCTATGTGCTGCGGCACCCGTTCAAAGGCAAGGCCGAGTGCCGCGCCGGCGACGCCTATTTCGCCAGCCTGCCGGCGCGGTTCGGCAGAGAGGCCGATCAATTGGCCAATCTGACTGGCTGGCAGGTCGCCGATATCCACACCCAGATGGAGGCGAACGGCCAATCCTTCACCCCGCCATCGACCGGACTTATCCGCTGGATCGAGCGGCAATTCGACTAAAGCGGTCGCGTCTTGCATGACGCCACCGGTTCCGTATGCTCTGGCGCCATGTCCAAACGCCCGAATGCTGACCTGATCCAAACCGACGCCGAAGCGCTTGACCGTGCCAAGACGCTGGCGCTGGAATTTGCCGCTGGCGCCCTTGAGCGCGATCGCGACCGGCGGCTGCCCTATCCGGAGATCGAGCAGTATTCGGCAAGCGGGCTTTGGGGCATCACGGTGCCGCCAGAGTATGGCGGGGCGGGGGTCAGCACGGCGACGCTGGTGGAGACGATGGCCACAATCTCGGCCGCCGATTCCAGCATCGGCCAGATCCCGCAGAACCATTTCGCCACGCTGGAAGCAATCCGGCTGACCGCATCCGAGGACCAGAAGCGGTTCCTGTTCGGCGAGGCGCTTAAGGGCAAACGCTTTGGCAATGCGGCGGCGGAGACAGGCGGCAAGATCGGGACGCTATCGACCAGGCTGACGCGCGATGGCGATGGCTGGCGGCTCACCGGCAAGAAATTCTATGCGACCGGCGCACTCTTCGCCGACTGGGTCAACGTCATCGCCGTCAACGAACAGGATCAGGCGTTGATGGCGTTCCTGCCGAACGACGCAGACGGGCTGGAGATCATCGACGACTGGTCGGGCATGGGCCAGCGCACGACCGGCAGCGGCACGGCGCTGCTGGATCACGTTGCGGTGCCCGACACGCTCGTCCTGCCCTACTATCGGGCCTATGAGACGCCGACCAATATCGGCGCGTTTGCGCAGATCCTGCACAGCGCGATTTTGGCCGGTATCGCGCGCGCTGCGTTCAGCGACGCGGTCGCCTTTGTCAGAAACCGCAGCCGGCCGTTTCCCGATGCCGGGGTTGAGCAT
>CAIZEE010000329.1 GCA_903931835.1 uncultured Elstera sp. | reverse complement strand
GCCGATACAATACCACGAAATCGCCACGCTGTTCCTGTGCCAGCAGCCTTGTCAATCGGGGCTGAACCGTTTGAATAAACGGCGGAATAACCATCCCGATCCCAGCGCAGATTGAAACGACCAAGCTAAAGAGGCCAAATTCGGAAAGAGATAGGGTGTGCGAAAGTACGATTTTGTCAGATTGCGCGATAAGTGTCGCTGCGGACGAACTCAGCGCGAGCCCTGAAGCGAACCAGACCTCGGCCCGGAGAAGGCGAATGCCGGATCGGGGTCCATGGCCTCCGCGTGGCGCGTATTTCGAAAGCAGGTGCCGGGCCACGATCGCCTCCGCAATGGCACCGACGGCTTGAGCCGCGAAAAATACGACCGGGCTGGGCGCGATCGTGATGAGCGCAATTAGGCTCCCGACGCTGCGGAGCGCAACGCCTAGAAGGGATAAGATATTGCAGTCCAGCTGTCGCTCCAGGCCGACAAGCGCCGTTTGATATAAGCCGGAAATCCAGCGAGTGACGAGTAAAAAAGCTGTCAAAATGAGCGAAATATCAATTTGTGCCGGGTCTAACGCAGAATGTCCTAGCCAATTAGATTGCACCCAATGAATTGATAATACAAATAGGGCGCCTACTAACAGAGCCAGGATCACGAATACGCGTTCCACGATGCGGAGGAGGCTTGCCGCGTCGCCAGCGCTTACCGCACCGGCACGATATCGCGAGAGTTGCCTCGCTAACGCCGGGGAAATCCCGAGGTCGAACAGTATCATCCAGCCTTGCACGACGGTCCAAAACGCCACCAAGCCAAACGCCTGCGCTCCCAAGATCCTTAGATAAAGCGGGGTTACAAGGAGCCCAATCGCAGCCACGGCAACGCGGGCGGACAGGTTCAAAAAGAGCGTATGTCCGACCCCGGTTGCCGAGCGCTTCAATATGTTTGCAAGCGAGCCTCGCAACGGTCGTAACCCTTCCCGGTAAAATTGCTCCGACTCGTTGGGGTGTTCGTCCGAACAATCAACGGCAAGATGGTAATTGCCTCGGAAATCCCCATTTTGCGGCGGCATCGGCATTCTCAGCCACGATGCCGCTAACGCTACCGACCAGCCTACCACGCTCTTGGTAGCCCAGGCAGAGCGGGATGATTTCGTCACGGCAGCGACCATGGTGTGGTATGCGAGGTTGAGAAGCTCGCCGCTGGGTCATCGCGGCGATCGGCTCGCGCTGGGGACTAGGGCCAATTGCACAATCTTCCACCTGACGATGTCGCGTCCAATGTTAGCTCCCGCGTTTTGGCTGTCGTCGTCACCTACAATCCGGAGCCTAGCTTCGCCGAGAATCTTCGGATGCTCAGGCGTGAGGTGCAGGTTGTTGTGGTCGACAACGGATCGGAAAACGCCCCAATGGTCGAGGCGGCGGCGAAGGAGGCTGGTTGCCGCTTGATTTTCAACAGCCAAAACAGAGGGATAGCTGCGGCGCTAAACCAAGGGGCAGCTTTAGCGCAGGCCGAACAGTTCGAGTGGCTCGCCACATTCGACCAGGACAGCCTGATCCCCCCAGGCGCGATCGCCAGCAACCTAAATTGTTACGCTTTGCATCCGGGGCGCGAACGCGTCGCGAGTATGGGAATGAATCATCGTGACCGTGGTACCGGCCGTGGCTATCACAAGAAATGGTCGATTATTGAGGACGAGAAGTCATGGCGATCTGTCAGAAGCTCGATTACATCAGGTAGCATGGTGCGAATGGATGTAATGGTCGAAATTGGACTTTTTGACGAATCGTTATTTATTGACGCTGTTGATCACGATTTGTGTATGAAAATGCGGCACCTCGGCTATCTGATCATCGAAAATAAAGATGTCATAATGGTCCATTCTGTTGGCAATTCGGAAAGTAGGCGCTTGTTTGGTCGAGAATTTGCCGTATCGAACTATCCGCCAATTCGGCAATATTATTTTGCTCGCAACCTGCTGGAAGTTATAAGGCGATCAATTTTTGTCGATGCCGTCTGGTCGTGGCGCGCATTTTTACACCTTGGAAGCTGCATTGCGAAGGTTATCGTATATGAACGTAATCGAATATTAAAAATTATTGCGATTTCCGAGGGCATAGCAGATTTTGTCCTGCGGCGATTCGGCCCTAGGAGAACACCAGTTGGCTGATATCGTTCAATCATCTCCGATCGAAGATGCCTATGCGGCCAAGACGGAGGAATATTTCAAGAATGCCCGGCATGATTACGTTGCCGCGCTGCCGGTCAACCCGAAAGCGGCCATCTTGGAACTTGGTTGCGGGAGCGGCGCAACAGGTGCGCTTGCACTCAGGAACGGAAAAGCCGGGAACTACATTGGGATAGAACTTTTTGCTCCAGTGGCCTTTCAAGCCCAATCCGTGCTCACAACCGTACATACTGGTGACATCGAGACAATGGGGCTTCCCTATGAGCCAGAAACATTTGACGTTTTGATATGCAGCGAGGTGTTAGAGCATCTTCGTGATCCGCAGGCGGTACTAGGGCGCTTGGTAAAATTACTAAAGGCCGATGGGATATTTTGCGCTAGTGTGCCGAACCTCGCAAACTGGCGAATACTTTTCGACCTAATATGCGGAGAGTTCCAATACACGGAGTCCGGTCTTATGGATCGAACCCACCTCAGATGGTTCACTCCTAAGTCATTCAGGCGGCTATGCGAATCTAGTGGCATTTGCGTGGATTCGATCGGGCCGATGGGACGGGCGAAACAAATTCAACCGCTATTAGACATATTGCCTTTTGGTCACACAGTATGGTCTCAAATCAGCGTTGTCGGGCATAAGCACAGTAGGCCTCCCTCGTTGGCGTGAATGTCACGATCAAGCGGGCAGCGACCGCCCGTAAAGGGGAGCGGGCCGACCCTGACGGGAAGGCCCTGGTGATCGAATTGCACCCCGTCCTCTCGATCTCGTTCGACGGAGGAACCTGAGAAACAGTCGGGCCTGCGAACCAGGCATCGCGCCTGGTTTTTCGTGCAGCCCACAGAAGCGCGCCTGATTCCATCGCAAGCCCCGGTAGCCCATCCTACCAGGCGTTGGAGAAAACCCGCCCACGACTCTCCTGGGGCGACTGCGGGGCATTCTGGTGTGCGACCTCGCCACGCCCGGAAAACCTGACCGGAATGCCGCCGAATAGCCCCGCCTGTCATCCCTCCCCACGCGGGTCTGGCGCCGCCAGCGGCTCATACATGACCATGCCCGGCGCCTTCGCCTGGAACTCAACCCAACCCTGGCAGCCGATCCTCCGGCAGCGGTTCTTTCGGTTCCATAGGCTGGTCTCGGGGCCAGTGACCCGCGCCACCAGGGCGAGATCGACGACCATGCTCAAGCCGCACTTCTCGCAGTGCGAAATGACATCCCAATGATCGCGCTGCATCTGGGCGACGGTCTCGCACCGCTGGCGACGGATGGAGATCGGAACTCGGTCGGGGTTGCGGTGGCCCATGACCGACGTGAACAGAAAGAGAACATCTGGGTCAAGGGTGGCAAGCGGGGTTCTCCACAGTCTGTCGCTCCCGGCCCTCGCCGGGCAAGCGGTGCGCGCGACCTACTTCGCCTTGACGGGGACCGGCTCGGTGTTGGGGGCAGAGCATTTCGCGAATTTCTTGGTCGTTTTGTCGCGGCACCGGTTGCTCGCTGGCGCGGCGGCTGCCGGTGGGCATTTGATGAACTTGCCCTTGTCGTCCCGGCATTGATCCTTGGCGTAGGCCCCGCTGGCGCCCAGGGCCAGCACCATGGCGAGTGCGAGTATGCGGTTCATTGGCGACCTCCCGTTGTCATTGTTGGGCGGAGGCTCCCGCAAACGGTCGGGCATGGCAAGTCACCGGGTTGTTTCTTGAATGGCCCGCGACAGGTCATAGGCAGCGATGACCGCCTGGGTGGTAGGGGCGTAAGCTGGTCGGGCCGTCTCAATTTGAAATCCGGGAGGGTTGACGAGCATGGCGAGAGCAAGCGTCAGCGCCTATTGTATGGGTATGGATCGAGACGCAAAAATTGCCGAACTCAAAACGGAACTGGCTGCCAAGCGGCAGAGCCGCCAAGACTGGCTTGAGAAGCGCATAAACCTCACGAGTGGAGAGCTTCATGCTCTTAACCGGTCAATTCACGAGGATGAGCAATTCCTTCAAGATTCGGGGGTGTCTGATGCATAGAGAGGGTCCAAAAGGTCATGAACCCCCATGCGGCGTGATTGGCACCGATCTCACGGTCTCGACCCATCGCCACTGGCGAATTCGATGGCAACCCCACGGACTCGGCCGGTGATGGCCACTGGCGTGAGCGAAGCTCCCTGATCGGTGGAGGAGATTTCTGAGCCAATAGAGGCGCGGATCGCGACGCCGCCGATGCGCTATTTTTCCAATAGAACGAGTGGAACCCGGTGTTTGATACTGTCGTCTGGTTAATGGAAATAGCCATGTTTTCCATATTCTGCGCTGTGGCCCTTCTCGTTGGCATTATCAGCGCAGTAAAACTATGGCATCAACGCGGAAACAAGTTAGACGATCACAATTCATTTGGCGTGGATGTTCTGGCGG
Source organism: uncultured Elstera sp. (assembly GCA_903931835.1). GTDB lineage: Bacteria > Pseudomonadota > Alphaproteobacteria > Elsterales > Elsteraceae > CAIZEE01. The sequence continues at coordinate 917 of CAIZEE010000329.1, read as the reverse complement.
CCGCGTTTGGCGCCGGGTGGGGCGGCTGGATGGCTTGGATGATTTTCAAAATCATCATCCGTGGTCCCTAATTTCAAACGGAGTCGTTGCCAAGCTGCCGAGCAATTATAAGGATCAGTGATGCCTGTGTAGCGGACAGGGACCATGGCTGGCTCTCTGTGCGAGGTCGAGGGGTGCCATCATTGCGCCACCTCGGTGGGGTCGGAAATCTTTTTCAAAAAAACTTTTCAAAAAGTTTTGGGATCAGCACACCGGCCAGGGACGGTTTAGTTCTCGCAGCCATAGCCCCGGATCAGGATCACGGCGCGACGTTCCAAAACCTCATCGTCGCCGCTGCCGGTCGTCATGACGGCCAGTCGCTCAATGTCTTTTGGTCGTCCCACCACCAGATCGAGCCCAGCTTCATCGGCCTCGTGCAGGAATCGGACCATCATGTCGTCCAGCGTCTCGCCGGATTTCAGATTGGCGATGGCTTCCAAGACCTGCCCTTCCGACACCGCGCACATGCCCAGCACGAAATCGGCTGAAAAATTAAAAGTTTCCATGGCCTCAATCGAACGGAGTCGTTGGAGCGCCTGGGCGTTCAGCCAGCGAGCGTCCAAAGCCTGGACGATCCGCAGGGTGTTTTCCGAAATGTTTTCCATTCCGGCCAGAGCTTCTGCGACTGCGGCGTGGATCGGATCGGTGAACAGAATGCGGAGCCGATAGTAGCCCGCCGCCGTCACCTGCTCGTTGCCCAGGGCGCCCAGCGCGCCGAGCCAACCTTTCGGGACTTCCCCGAAATGATCGGTCAGGATTTCCTCAGGACTATCCACCAGGAGCGTCCAGGCCAGGAACTCGTCGGCGTGAACGTCGCCCTGGAACTTTCCATCGACCACCAAGCCGTTCAAAACCCGGTCGGCCAGGACGGCGATGAT
>CAIZEE010000328.1 GCA_903931835.1 uncultured Elstera sp. | reverse complement strand
GGGTTCAGCGCGAGGCGTCGGCAGCGCGACCGGATCGTCGGCAGCAACCCGCCCGGCATGTCGCTGATCAGCAGCAGCACGGTGTTTTCCGGCGGTTCCTCCAGCAGCTTCAGCAGGCTGTTGGCGCCGTTGCTGTTCAGATCGTCGATCGGATCGATCACGACGATCCGCCGGCCACCTTCGGATGAGGTCAGATGGAGGAAGTGGCCGATTTCGCGGATCTGATCGACCGTGATGACGCCCCGCTCACGCTTGGTCTTCTGGTCGATTTCGCGCTCGACCACCATCAGGTCCGGGTGACCGCCTGCGGCAATGCGGCGGAACACCGTGTGATCGGGTTCGAGCGCCAGGCTGGTCGGCGGCGGCAGGGCGAACAGCCCGGTTACCGGCGCTGTCGGGTTCGCCAGCAGAAAACGGGCAAAACGATAGGCGAGCGTTGCCTTGCCGATCCCGGGCGGCCCGGTAAACAGCCAGGCATGCGGCACGCGGCCGCCGATCCAGGATCGGACTAGGCTTTGTTCCGCCGCCTCATGGCCGATCAGCAGCGGATTGGCGATCGGCGCTGGCGTCATAGGTGGAACTGCCGCTCGATCAGATGCTGTATCGACGCCTCAATGGCCTCGATCGATCGATTGGCGTCGATCAGCACACAGCGCTGCGGTTCGGTGGCGGCAAGCGCCTGAAAACCGGCGCGCAGCCGGGCATGGAAGGCAAGCCCGGCCTGTTCGAACCGCGTCTCCCCGCCCCGCCGCTCCATCGCGCGGGTCAAGCCTGTCTGCACATCGACATCCAAGATGATGGTCAAATCTGGTTCCAGCGTGTCGATCGCGATCCGGCGGAGTTGGTCGAGCACCGCCAGATCGACCCCTCGGCCATAGCCCTGATAAGCCGTGGTCGAATCATAGAATCGATCGCACAGCACCCACGCGCCGCTATCGAGCGCTGGCAGGATCGTGTCGCGCACATGCATGTGGCGTGCGGTGTTGACCAGCAGCGCCTCGGCAATACCGTCCCAGGCACGATTGGATTGGTCGACCAGAAGACTCCTGATCTCCTCCGCCTCCGGCGAGCCGCCCGGTTCGCGGGTCGTGACGACGGTAATGCCGGCGAGTTCAAGCCAGGCGGCGAGCCGCTTGATCTGGGTCGACTTGCCGGCCCCCTCGCCGCCCTCCAGCGTTATGAACCGTCCGCGCTTTATCACAGCCTCACGAGTTATGACCGAGCATCAGATAGGACAAAGCCTCCGCCGCTCGGCCGAAAGGCCCAAGCTTCGCCACATCGGCGCCGGCGGCCAAGGGCACTTCGACGGGGGCAATGCCCGGAGCCGAGATTTTCAGCTTGCCGATGATATCGCCCTGCTTGATCGGTGCGGCGATCGGCTCGTTATAGCTCGCGACGACCGTCATGTTCTGCCGGGCGCGGCGTGGCAAGGTCACGGTCAATGCCTGCGAGGTCATCAGCTTCACCGTTTTCGCCTCCCCCAACCATACCGAAGCCTGATCGACGACGTCACCCGCCTTGAATAAGGGCACGTCCTGAAATTCGCGAAAAGCCCAATCCATCAGGCGCTCGGATTCGGCCGCGCGCGCCTTCATAGTCGGCAGGCCGTTAATGACCATGATGACGCGCCGCCCGTCATGGATGGCCGACCCCGTCAAGCCATAGCCCGAAGCCTCGGTATGGCCGGTCTTCAGACCATCAGCACCAATACCGCGATAGAGCAGCGGATTGCGGTTGCCC
>CAIZEE010000327.1 GCA_903931835.1 uncultured Elstera sp. | reverse complement strand
GGCGAGGACATCAAGGAGATCCTGGAATGCGACCTGAAGCTGGAGGAAAAGGCCTTGGGCGATCTCCGCGACGGTATCGTCTATGCCGAAAGCGTGCGCGATTTCGGCACGCGCGATCTGCTGCAACGCATCCTGGTCAGCGAAGAAGAGCATGTCGATTTCATCGAGACGCAGCTCGATCTGATCCCGCAGATCGGCATCCAGAACTATATCCAGCTGCAATCCAGCAGCGCCGATAGCGGAAGCTAAGCGGGTTCCGGCTTGAAGCGTTGGTGGGTTTCCGCCAGCGCGTCGTCGAGCGTTCGGCCGTCCCGATAGGCGTCGAGCGTCGCCGGGCGCGTAATTTCCGATGCCAACCTGGGGCACGGAACCTCGCCTTCCAGCACCGTTCTTACCGGGATGATTCCCGCCCAAACCTGATGGGCGTAGTCTTCGGGCTCGTCTTCGACATTGCCGCCGGCGATCTTCGCCGACGCATCCTCGATCGTCATTTTGATGACCGTGGTAGCCTTGCTTTCCTGTGCGCTGACGGGCCGTAGCGTGGCTGCGCGATCGGGATAGAAGCGATCGACGACCGCGATCAGGGCTGCCGCTTTCTCCGCCTCATCCTCGATCAGCCGAGCCGTGCCGAAGCACATGGCGGAGCGATAATTCGCCGAATGGTTGAAGCCGGATCGGGCGAGCACCAGGGCATCCAAATGCGAGACGGTCAGGCAAGCGGGGCTGCCCGCTTTCAGATGCCGCAGCATCCGGCTCGCCGACGAACCATGCCAATACAGCACGTCTTCCTGACGCCAATAGATCGTCGGCGTGCAGAAGGGCTGGCCTTCCAGCACATAGGCGACATGACACATAATGCCGGCATCGAGGATCTCGAAGACGGTCTTGCGGTCATAGGCTCCGCGTTCGTGCAGCCGGCGCAGGCGGTTGCGCTCGGTAACCGCAAAGCTGTCCTCGTGATTCACGGGGCTTATCCGCGCGGCGCGTGCTTGGCCAGGATTCGTTGCAGGGTGCGGCGATGCATGCGCAGGCGGCGTGCCGTCTCCGAGACGTTACGCTCGCACTGCTCATAGACGCGCTGAATATGCTCCCAGCGCACACGCTCAGCCGACATCGGCAATTCCGGCGGCGGCGGCAGCGAATCGTCGCCGGCCATCAAGGCTGCCTCGATCGAATCGGCGTCGGCGGGCTTTGGCAGGTAGTCGACGGCACCGGCTTTCACGGCGGCGACGGCGGTCGCGATCGCGCCATAGCCCGTCAGCATGACGATGCGCGTGTCGGCGCGCACGGCCCGGAGAGCCGCCACGACATCGTGGCCGCTGCCATCGGCCAGGCGCAGATCGACGACAGCATAGTCGGGTGGCGAGGCTTGTGCGGCTGCGATGCCGGCCGCGACTGTATCGGCGATGCGCACCTCAAAGCCGCGCCGCTCCATCGCGCGCGCCAGCCGATTGAGCAGCGGCGCGTCGTCGTCGACCAGCAGCAAGGTACGGGTTGCCGTACCCGTCCGATCGCTGCCTGAGGCGCCGGTGGCCGGGGGGATAGCATCTGAGATATTCATGTCCGCTGCTCATCTAAAGGTTGCAATTGATCGATCGTCGTCCGCTTCCATCGTACGGTGGCCTCAGCGCCGCCTTGCGGCGTATTGCCGAACGATAATACGGCACCGGTCCGCCCCAGCAGGGTCGTGGCTATGAAGACGCCGAGGCCCATATGCCCGTCATCGCCGGTTCGGCTTGAGGTATAAGGCTCGCCCAACCGGGCCAGGATCGCCGGCGGAAATCCCGGTCCGTCGTCAGCGACAGTAACGCGCACGCCGGCAGCACTCCACTGAATCGTCACGATGACACGAGATTGGGCGAACTGAATAGCGTTCTGTATCAGATTGCCGAGGCCATGCAAGATTTCCGGCCGGCGCGGCAGATGCGGTTCCTCCGTGTTGTCGCTGCCGGTGCAGGTCACTTCGACATCGGTGCTATCGGTCGCGTGCAGATCGGCCAGTTCTTCGACCAGCACGGAAATCAGCGGGAATTCAAGCAAGCTAGTGCCATCGGGCTCCGGCTGTTCGGCTAATGCCGCCAGAATATCGCGGCAGCGCGCCGCCTCGCTCAACAGCAATTCGATATCGTCGCGCAGCGGACTGTCGGGCGGGACGTCGCGGCTGAGCTCACGCGCGACAACAGCGATGGTGCTGAGCGGTGAGCCGAGCTCGTGCGCCGCCGCTGCGGCTAGGGCGCCAAGGGCCGAGACGCGCTGTTCACGCGACAACGCCATTTGTGTTGCCGCCAAGGCCGCCGCCATGCGCCGCGCGTCAACCGCGATGCGCCAGACATAGGCGCTGATGAAGCCGGTCGAAGAGACCAGCGCCGTCCACACGCCGAAATCATAGAGCACGGGCAGGTTCAGCCCCTCGCCACCATGCCAGGGCAGCTTCATGTGATAAAAGGCGAGCACGCTGATCGCGACGGCGATCAACAGGCTGAGCAGCACAGTACTGGTCAGCGACAGGATCGCAGCTGCCATGGTGACCGGGGCCAGCAGCAGCAGGGCAAAGGGGTTCTCCAGGCCGCCGGTCAGGTAGAGCAGCACGGATAACTGCATGACGTCGAAGGCCAATTGCCACGCCGCCTCGCGCTCGCCCATCCATTGCGAACCGCTGCGGGTAAAGGCGAGGAACAGATTGAGGAGCACCGACGTCACGATGACGCTAGCGCATTCCGTGGCCGGGACGTTGAGCTGCAAACCCCAGATGACGGCGCAGAGTGCCGCCCCCTGTCCCAGCACAGCGACCCAGCGGATCAGCAGGAAGGTGCCGACGCGCACGGCGCCACGCACCTCGATCACGCTCGCATCTCTGCTAAAGGGCGGGTTGAAATCGTCGGAAAGGCTCATGACAGTCGGGCGCTCATAAACTACTGCCGCAATCGGCGACTGAGCGATACCATGAAACCCATGCCAAATCCGCCCCGTAAAGCTGCGCGCGTTCTTATCCTTGGCGGCACGGCGGAGGGTCGTGAGCTGGCGCAGTCCATTACCGACCGGTTCGGCGCAGCCGTGGAGATTATCAATTCGCTCGCTGGCCGCACCGAGACGCCCGGTGCACTGTCCGGCAGCGTGCGGATCGGCGGCTTTGACGGGGTAGCGGGGCTGCACGCCTATCTGCTGGAACAGGCCATCGATCTGCTGATCGATGCGACGCATCCCTTCGCAACGCGCATTTCCGGCAATGCGGCAGAGGCGGCGGATCTGGCCGGCATTCCGCGTCTGATGCTGATCCGCCCGCCATGGCCGCGCCATCCGCTCGACCGCTGGATCGAGGTTGGCAGCGTCGAGGATGCCGCGAGCGTGCTACCGCGCGCCGGCAGACGCGCCTTCCTGACGGTGGGGTCGGGCGAGATCGACGCTTTCAGTGCTTTGACCGATATTTTTTTCCTGGTCCGCACGGTGGATGAGCCGAAATCGCCGCTTCCGCTCGCGGGGTATCAAATGACCACCGGTAAGGGACCGTTCGAGCTCGCGGCGGAGCGCCAACTACTGGCGCATCACCGCATCGATGTGCTGGTTTCCAAGGCAAGTGGCGGCAAAGCGACGGAGGCAAAGCTGATCGCCGCCCGCGAGGCCTCACTGCCCATCATCATGATCACACGGCCCTTGCTGCCGCCGGGCGAGCGGGTCGAAACCGTGGAAGAAGCCGTTGCCTGGCTTGCTGCCAAATCCGGGCTTTAGCTTGCCGGCCTCAGCACATGGCTATGGGCTGCATCGTAGAGCGCGCTGTCCTTAAAATCGGGGTCGCCCAGCACGCGGCCGACCAGGATCAGCGCCGTGCGCGTGATGCCGCTCTGCTTGACCGCATCGCGGATTGTGGCAAGCGTGCCGCGCAGAATCTGCTGGTCGGGCCACGAGACGCGATAGGCGATGACCACGGGACAATCGCCGCCATAAAGCGGCGTCAGCGTGCGCACGACATGCGCCAGATTATTGATCGACAGATGAATGGCGAGCGTGGCGCCGCTTGCCCCCAATGTCGCCAGATCCTCGCCCGGCGGCATCTCCGAAGCGCGCGTCGCGGTACGCGTCAGGATAATCGTCTGCGCTACCGCCGGCAGGGTGAATTCCTGACCGAGCGCCGCTGCCGCTGCCGCGAAGGCTGGCACCCCTGGAATGATCTCATACGCGATGCCCAGCGCTGCCAGCCGGCGGATCTGTTCCCCGATCGCGCCGTATAGCGACGGATCGCCCGAATGCACCCGCGCCACGTCCAGGCCTGCGTGATCGGCCGCGACGATCTCCTCGATGATCTGATCGAGATGCAAGGGGGCGGTGTCGATGACGCGCGCGTCGGGCCGAGCTGCCGCGACCAGTTCCACCGGCACCAGCGATCCGGCATAGAGCACCACGGGCGCGGTGCGCAGGCGTTCCAGCCCACGGACGGTGATCAGATCGGGTGCCCCTGGTCCGGCGCCGATGAAAAATACGGTCATGCCGTCGCCTTTCCAGCATAGCCGCGAGGTGTGTAGAGCTTTGCCCGTCCGCCAAGATCAAAGGCTCGTGTCGTGCTGCTGCCAATCAGGACTAGGGTCAGCATATCGACCTCCGCCGGGTTCACCTCGGCCAGCGTCGTCACCGTTACGGCCTCATCGTCTCGTCCAAGATTGCGCGCGAGTGCCACCGGCGTGGCGGGGGGGCGATGCATGGCCAAAATCTCCAGCGCCTTCAGCAACTGCCAGTCGCGCCGTTGCGATCGAGGATTATACAGCGCCAGGACGAAATCGCCTTGGGCAGCGGCGGTCAACCGGGCTTCGATCGTCGGCCAGGGCGTCAGCAGATCGGACAGCGACACCGTACAGAAATCATGGCCGAGCGGCGCTCCCAGTCTTGCTGCGGCAGCTTGTACCGCACTGACGCCAGGGATGACCTCGATCGCGACGCGGCGCCATTCGGCCGATGCCTCGGTATCCAATAGCTCAAAGACCAGTGTCGCCAGGCCATATATCCCGGCATCGCCGCTCGATACGAGCGCGACATGGTGCCCGGAAGCAGCACGGTTCAAGGCAATCCGTGCTCGTTCGGTTTCGGCTCCGAGTTCCGTTGCATGGCGTGGCTTGCCCGCGATGAGGGGGCCTAGGAGATCGAGATAGAGGTGATATCCCACGACCTCATCGGCGATACTGAGTGCTGCCGATGCCTCCGGCGTACGCCATTCGGCTTGGCCCGGACCCATGCCGACAATGCTGAGGCGACCTTGTTTGCGGCCGATGATCGAGGCATCCAAGTCGTGCGAGCTTTGCGCAATGGCGCAGGTAGCGCGCGCAGATTTCAACTTTGGCGCGATCAATTCGCCAGTACTGCCGGCCGCCGCCAGGGCCGCACCCTCCGCCACGCCATAGCATCCAACCTCCGCGAACACGGTGTCAGACGGCGTTTGCAGGCGCGGCGTTTCGGCCAGTAATTCAGCGGCGGTGAAGAAGCGGGCGGGTACGTCGAGGTACGCCGCCAACTCGTGGATCGCCGCTTCATCGGCCTTCAGATCGAGCGAGACCACGCAAGCGATGCTGTGGCGGGACAGGCCGGATGCGGCGAGGCAGCTCTCGGTCAGATCGCG
>CAIZEE010000326.1 GCA_903931835.1 uncultured Elstera sp. | reverse complement strand
TATTCGGCGGGCAGGGCGCCGGTGATCAGATCGACGCTCTGCGCCAATCTTGGGCTCAAGGTCTGCCCGAAGACAGAGATGCCTTCTGGCAGGATCACGCCGTTCAGGCGGTATTGTAGATTGTTGTGATCACCCCGGACATGCAATTGGCCGAAGGAATCCTGGGCGACACCGGGCGCCTGCAACAGCACGTCGTTGAAGCCGTTATTGGCACCGCCCGGCTGGTTCTCGATCGCCTCGGCGTCGATCGCATAGGTCGAGGCCCCCGTCTTGGTCTGAATGCCGCTACGCGCCTCGTCCAGGTGCTGGGCGGTGACGGTGATCTCCGGAATGGCAGCGTCAGTCTGCGAACTGGCGGCCTGCGCCGTCGCGTGTGTGATGGTCAGAATACTCAACGCAGCCCCTAGCGGAGCTGCAAATACGAAAGGTTTGGTCACGATTGCCTCAATCCTTAATTCGGAAGGGCTCCACGCTGGTCCGCAACGAGCGGACCGCAGAGCTGGGCGGCGCTGGTTCAAGCGCCGGCGAAAAGCCTTCAGATCAGGATGGGTGGGGCCCTAGGCTGTGAAGCGGTCCCATATCTGGCCGCGATCGATACCGCCGGGTGATCGATAACAGCGACCGAGGCGACCTGTGTCGCAAGCGTGAAGAGGATCTGATCGGGAACAAGAGCCGCCCCGGCGCCATGCAGCATGGCCTGGCAGATCGGGCAATCATGCTCGTGATCGTCGGGCAGTGAACCGGGTCTATGGTCTCGGCCGGCATCGGTCGCTTTGGTACCGACATCATGCCAGGAGGCAAGGTCGGACTGTCCGTTGGTATGGTGAAATGCCTGATCGGCAATGGGCAGCGAGACTTGAACAAGCGCAGCCAGCGCGAACAGGAAAAATGAGACCTGTCGCTGAAGGATCGATAATCCCTGGCTTACGCGGCTTTGAGGCTTCAAGTTTCAGACCGCAATCGGTTAGCTGCCCTGCTGAGGTATATCGTTTCCATCAGATGACGCAAGCGTGATGTCTAACAGGATCAGTCAACTGTAATGGTGTGCCCGACCTGCCGCAACGCCGTCAGGGCGATAGGGAGCCTGTCCTGCTTGACCAGCACATAGTCGGTGTCGAAGGTCGAAAGCGTGAAGATACTTACCTCCGCGATCGCCAGCGGAATGGCAAGCGAGGCCAGAATGCCCGTCAGACTAAAATCAAGCGGCCCCTGGACTTTGAGCGCACGCCAGCCTGTCACTATTCTGGTGCCAGCCGGAACCACTTGCTCATCGCAGACGATGGAGAGCTCTTCTGCAGTCCGTGTCACCGACATGAGGCCCTTGGCGCTTGATGCCCAAACGGGGATCGGCGCATCGGCGGCGAGCCGGATAACGGCCAGAACCTCAGGCCCCACAGACAACTTCAAAACCGGCATGCTATCCCCTACCCTGCTTTGCGGGCGGCATCATGCCTATATGCCGAAGATAATGGTGCGGTCGAGAAGACTCGAACTTCCACGGGATCTCTCCCACAGCGACCTCAACGCTGCGCGTCTACCAATTCCGCCACGACCGCACACTTGGCTTCAGCCCCATATGGAGCGAAGTTGGGAGGGAATAGCAAATCCGACCCGCTGCTACAAGCGGATACCGAGGGGCATTGATGGTTGAGTGGCTAAAGGCGGCGGAGCCCGTCGCTTATGAGGACGCGATAGAGGCGATGGAAACCCGTGTTGCGGCGATCCATGCGGGCACGGCCGACGAGCTGGTCTGGCTGCTGGAGCACCCGCCGCTCTACACCGCCGGCACCAGTTCCAAATCGGGCGATCTGATCGAGCCCGATCGGTTTCCTGTCTATCGCACCGGCCGGGGCGGCGAATTCACCTATCATGGGCCGGGCCAGCGCGTCGCCTATGTCATGCTGGACCTCAACCGACGAGGTCGCGACCTGCATTTGCACGTCCACCGTCTGGAGGAATGGGCGATGCTGGCGCTGAAGCATTTCGGTGTTACGGGCGAGCGCCGCGCGGACCGCATCGGCGTATGGGTGAAGAACGGCCTGAGCGAGGACAAAATCGCAGCGATTGGCGTGCGGGTGCGCCGCTGGGTCAGCTTCCATGGCATCGCCATCAACGTCGCGCCCGATCTCAGCCATTATGCCGGGATCGTGCCCTGTGGCATCCGCAGCTTTGGCGTGACGTCGCTGGCGCAACTGGGCATTGCCGCTACATTGGGAGATCTCGACGGCGCGTTACGCGAGACGTTCACCCAAGCGTTCGCGAGCGCAACGCACTAGGCCGTCAACCGCTGCTCAAACCCGCCCGGAACATCGCTTTCATCGGTCACAGTCTCGATAACCGTGTCAACCCGGGCAAAGGGTGGGCCCGCGTGACAAGCGCCGATCATTTGGCGGATAGAGCCATCATCGCCGGATAGCACCATTTCCACCGAGCCATCATGGCGGTTTCTGACCCAGCCGTTCAATCCAAGCTTGCGCGCCTCAGTGACCGCCCAGGCGCGGTAGCCGACGCCCTGGACACGACCGCTGACGATGACGCGCATCACCGTCACCGCAGATCGCGCCAGATCGTTTGGCCTTGTGCGGAAGCTACGGAAGCGAGGCCGAACGCCTTCAGCAGAAAGGCCCATTCGCTCGCGACCTCCTCCAGCCTTTGATATCGCCCGGCAGCACCGCCATGCCCGGCAGCCATATTGGTCTTCAGGACCAAGACGCCCTCACCCGTTTTGAGCGCACGCAGCTTGGCCGCCCATTTTGCCGGTTCCCAATAGGTCACGCGTGGATCGTTAAGACCGGCGCTGATATAGAGATGCGGATAGGGCTTGGCTTGAACGTTATCGTACGGTGAATAGGCTGCGATCGCGGCATGAAACTCAGGCTCTGCAGGATTGCCCCATTCAAGATACTCGGGCGGCGTCAGCGGCAATGTCGGATCCAGCATCGTATTCAGCGCATCGACGAAGGGCACCAGCGCCAAGGCGGCGTGAAACAATCCTTCAGGCGCTTGGTTCAGCACGGCACCGACCAGCAATCCGCCGGCACTGCCGCCCATTGCCGCGATCCGTCCCTGCCCAGTATGGCCCTTCTCCACCAGGAACTCCGCGACATCAATGAAATCGTTGAAGGTGTTCTGCTTCTTCAGGAGCTTGCCGTCTTCGTACCAGCCAGCCCCCATTTCATCGCCGCCACGGATATGGGCGATGGCGAAGGTGACACCGCGTTCGACCAGGCTGAAGCGCGAGGCGCTGTAACCGGGCTCGATGCCGTAGCCATAGGAGCCGTAGCCGTAGAGCAGCAAGGGGGCCTTGCCGTCATTCGCCGTGTCGCGCCGGCTGAGCAAAGTCACCGGCACGTTCACGCCATCCCGCGCCGTCGCCCATAGCCGTTCGACCTTGAACAGGCTGGGATTATATCCTGGCACGATGGTGGTCTTAAGCGTGTCCAGCCGGCGCTTTTCAACGACGTAGTCATAGATGGTCGGTGGCAGGACCGGCGATTGATAGGACAGGCGCAAGGTCGGGGTGTGGTAACTGCCCATCTCCGCGACGCCGACCGCATAGGCCGCATCAGGGAAGGCGATGACGTGATCACCCTCTTCCTCGACCACCCTGACGCGGGTCAAACCGCCCTCTCGCTCCATCACCGCCCACCAGCTGGCGGTGGTGAGGTGCCCGATCAGATAGCGGTCATCCGACGGCGCTATCAACTCACACCAAAGCTCTTCGCCCGGTGCGGTGATGAGCGTCTCGACGATGCGGAAATTGCGGTGCTTGTCATTGGTGCGGATGTAGAAACTACCGCCGCGATCAACGGCCGAATATTCATGGTCCGGACGCCGTCCCGCGATCAGGCTGGGCGGTTCCTTGGGCTGATCCAGTGGAATAAAGCGGATCTCGGTCGACGATTTGGCGGCTGCCTCGATGAACAGAAACCGCTCGGCCAGCGTGGTCGAAATGCCAAGCCAGAATTGCGGATCGGTTTCTTCATAGATCAGCCGATCGTGCCGGGAATCGTCGCCAACCTCGTGCAGAAAGACCTGGCGCGGCCGCAATTGCTCGTCGAGCCGGCAATAGAAAAAAGCGAGGCTGTCGGTCGTCCAGACGATGCTGGGGCTGGCATGGGTGATGTGTTCGGCCAGCAAATCGCCGGTGCGCAAATTCTTCAGGCGCAGGCTGTAGCGCTCGGACCCGTCGGTGTCCTCGGCATAGGCGAGCAGCGTTTCATCCGGGCTGACCCGTACCGCCGAGACTTGATAGAAAGCGTGCCGTGCCGCCTGGATATTGACGTCAAGCAGGATTTCCTCCGGCTCATCCAAGGCCCGCTTGCGGCAATGGATGCGATGCTGCGCGCCCTTCTGGAACCGCCAGTAATAATAGAAACCGCGATAGCGATAGGGCACCTGGGCGTCGTCCTCGACCACCCGCGCCTTCAGCTCGTCCAGCAGGCTCAGGCGGATATCGGGCGAGGCTGACAGCACCGCATCGGTGTAGTCGTTCTCAGCCTTCAGATAGCCGAGGATTGCTGGATCGGTGACGTTCGGGTAGCCCGGATCGCGCAACCAGCCATAGGCATCCGGCTTTCCCTCATCGCGCGCGGCCTTGGGCGGCGGCGGGAAGGCCGATTGCTGGAAATCCGGGGCCAGCCTATCCTGCATGCTCATTTCCCTCACTCAGCGCAATGAATCGCGCAGCAGCCTCAATATCGGCACGGCGCTCCGCCCGCTGATCCGCCGCCTCCCAATCCTCGCCCCAGATCTCGCTCTGATAGGTCTCATCGAGGACGCTGGCGGCATAGGCCTCAGCGGCAGTTAAACGATGGCTGGCAAGGGCAAGCGCCAAGACAAGAGACGAGGATGCTGCGGCCGCAACCAACATGGCTGTCAGATGGGCATCCTCATGTGCCGCAACGCTCGCAGCCAGCGCATCGAGGGCCGCTTGAGGTTGAGGGACCGGCATCATGCCTCGTGTGACCATCAACTCAGCCCGATGTTCGACGGCAACCCAGTCGATCAACGGCTGCCAAACGCTATGCTGCCGCGCCACCAGCGCCTCCGGTCGATCCGCGCGGTAGCACAGCAAATCCGACCCGCCATAGCGCAGCAATGCGTCCACGACCGCGTCGCGCTGCGGCTTCACTCGATCGACCATTGTGGAGGCAAGCTGCATCATCGGCATGGTGCGCGGCTGGATGGCATCGCCCTGCTCCGCCCATTCCCGGCGGATCGCCATGGCAAGGCCATGGGTCGACAGCTCGAGCTCCCGTTGCCCCGGCGATTTCAACTGCTTGTCGTCGAGCGTGATGGCGAAACGGCCATCCCGTTCGACAACGCTGACCTGACGATAAAACCGTTTCATCGGATCAGTCTGCCGAGCCCAGTTCGAAGCCGAAATATGCCCAGGTCTTCACCATATGCGGCGGCATCTCGGCGGTGACGTCGAGCGTGCCACCCTTGGGATGTGGCATGACGAGGCGCCGCGCGTGCAAATGCACCTGCGGCGCGATGTCGGCGCCCTGCAGAAACACCTCCGCGCCGCCATATTTGCCATCGCCCAGGATCGGCGTACCCAATTCGGCGCAATGAACGCGCAATTGATGGGTGCGCCCGGTGATCGGCATCAATTTCAGCCAGGCGGCGCGCGGCCAGGCGTGCTCGATGGTCTCATAGAGCGTCACCGCCGGCTGGGCCTCGTCACCCCCCACCGCCACGCGCTCCCGCCCGCGTCCGCCGGCCTTGGCAAGCGGCAGATCGATCCTGCCATCGCGTGGACTGGGCACACCGGCAACGGCCGCCCAATACGTCTTATGGCTGTCGCGCGACTTGAAGGCGGCGGCCAGGAAAGCTGCCGCCTTGGCGTTACGCGCCAGGACCAACACGCCGCTGGTATCGCGATCGAGCCGGTGCACGAGCTTCGGCCGATCGGGAGCGTCGAAGCGCAGGGCGTCGAGCATACCATCGATATGGCGCAACGTACCGGGACCACCCTGTACCGCGAGACCAGCCGGCTTGTTCAGCACGATGACATCATCGTCCTGGTGGATGACCATGCGCCGCAATTCGGCGGTGTCGCGGGCCGAAACCTGGCGTTCGCTGCCAGCGGCCTCGGGTGTTAGATCAAGCGGCGGAATGCGCACGCTTTGACCGGAAGTGAGCCGATCGCCGGCGCTGGCGCGCTTGCCGTCGACGCGGATTTGGCCGGTCCGCAGCAGTTTCTCCAGCCTGCCATGGCCGATTTGCGGGAAATGCCGCTTGAACCAGCGGTCGAGCCGCTGCTCCGCCTCCGCATCGACAATCACGATGGTCTGTACGCCGGTCATTTATCGCCCTCATCCTCGGCCGCGCCGATGCGTCGCTTTGCCCAATATTCCAGGCGCTTCTTGATATCGCGCTCGAAGCCGCGTTCCGGCGGATTATAGAACTGCCGTCGCGCCATACCGTCCGGAAAATAGTTTTGGCCGGAGAACCCGTCCTTGGTGTCGTGGTCGTAGCGATAGCCCGCACCATAGCCTAATTGCTTCATCAATTTGGTGGGCGCGTTCAGGATATGCGACGGCGGCATCAGCGACCCGGTCTCGCGCGCGGTGCGCGCAGCATCCTTGAACGCCACGTAATTCGCGTTGGATTTGGGTGCTGTCGCCAGATACAGCACCGCCTGCGAGATCGCAAGTTCGCCTTCCGGGCTGCCCAGCCGGTCATAAGCGTCCCAGGCCGAGAGCGCCTGGACCAGCGCCTGCGGGTCGGCAAGCCCGATATCCTCCGTCGCAAAACGCACCAGCCGGCGCACGACATAAAGCGGGTCTTCGCCGCCGACCAGAATGCGCTGGAACCAGTACAAGGCGGCATCCGCATCCGACCCGCGCAGCGATTTATGCAGGGCGGAGATGAGGTTGTAATGCTCCTCCCGATCCTTGTCATAGACCGGCGCGCGACGCTGCACGGCAGTCAACAATTGCGCCGTGTCGAGCATGGTGTCGCCAGGCAGCGCGAACAGCGCCTCGGCGAGGTTGAGCAAATAGCGACCATCGCCATCGGCCAGCGCCGGCAAGGTCGCCCGCGCATCGGCATCAAGCGGCAAGGACCGCTCCATCAGCGCCTCAGCCCGACGCATAATCTCCTCCAACGCCTCGTCGGTCAGGCGGCGCAGCACGAAGACCTGGGCGCGGCTGAGCAAGGCGGCGTTGAGCTCAAAGGATGGGTTCTCGGTGGTTGCCCCCACCAACGTTACCGTGCCGTCCTCGACAAAGGGCAGGAACCCGTCCTGCTGTGCGCGGTTGAAGCGGTGGATTTCGTCGATGAATAGCAGCGTGCCGCCGCCCGTAAGCCGGCGTTCGCGCGCGGCGTCGAAGACACGGCGCAGATCAGCAACGCCGGTGAAGACGGCGGAGAGCGGTTCGAAATGAAGATTGGTCCGCTGCGCCAATAGTCGCGCCAGCGTCGTCTTACCGCAGCCGGGTGGCCCCCATAGGATCATCGAACCAAGCTGGCCAGCGTCGATCATCCGGCGGATCGGACCGTTCGGTCCGAGCAGATGATCCTGGCCGACCACCTCGTCGATGGTCGTCGGGCGTAAACGGTCGGCAAGCGGGCGCGGCGCTTGTGCCTGAAACAGGCCTGGTTCGGCTTGTTTACGCGGGCTTGGCGCCTTCGCCATTACGCCTTGACGTCCAACGCCAATTGCTTGCCGTCACGCTTCAGCTCGATATGCCAGCCCTTGGCCGGTCTGGCCATGATCGCAACCAGCGCGTCGACATTGGACACATCCTCCTTGTCGATCCGCACGACCATGTCGCCGGGGTGGATGCCGAACCGCAGCGCCACCGAGGTCGGCGCGATCTCCGTGATGATCACACCCTTCGACTGGCTGCTCAGGTTCAACTCTTCGGCAAGTGCCGGCGACAGATTGGCGACGGTGGTGCCAGCCAACGGTTGGTTGCCCACCAGCAGCGTCGCATGGCGCGGCGGATCCTCAATGGGTGGCACCAGCGGCACGGAAACCTTCGTACTCTGGCCATGGCGGATCACCATGATCTCGGCGGTAGCACCAATCTGCTGGGTGGCGATGCGAAAGCGCATGCCCTCCGGGTCGTCGATTTCGTGGCCGTTCACCTCGGTGATGACGTCGCCAACCTTGATCCCGGCGCGATCGGCGGGTCCGCCCGGGTAGACATCGTTGACCAGCACGCCGATCGGGCGATCAAGCTTGAGCGACAGCGCCAGATCAGGCGTCACGGTCTGACCACCAGCGCCAATCCACGGACGCACGACCTTCCCGCCAGTCTCGGCGGACTGGATGACCGGGCGCACCATGTTGGATGGGATGGCAAAGCCGATGCCGACGGACCCGCCGCTTTGGCTGAAGATCATTGTATTGATGCCGGCAAGACGCCCATCGAGCGTGATCAGCGCGCCGCCCGAATTGCCCGGATTGATCGCCGCATCGGTCTGGAT
>CAIZEE010000325.1 GCA_903931835.1 uncultured Elstera sp. | reverse complement strand
GCCGAGCCAGGTAACGCGATCGGCCATGCGATGACGCTCGACGCGGGCGATCAGCGAGCGGGTGAACTCAGGATCGCCGCCGCCGCCGATCTTCAGATGGACGCCCGGCGCCAAGGCCAGCGCGTCGATCAGCAGATGCAGGTTCTTCTTCTTATGGAAGCGGCCGATAAAGCCCACGGTGATCGGCGCTGCCGGTTCATGCGCTGGCGGCGGCTGGTAAGGCAGCCGCTCGTCGAAGACTGGATGGGCGATAACAGCGGCGTCTTCCAACCGGCTATCGAGCCGCTCCAATTCCGATGACAGCACGATGGCGGCACTGCCCCTGACATAATAGCGCCGAAGCAGCGCCTTCAAGCGAATCAGCATGGCGTTGCCGCCTCGGCTCATATCAAACTGCGTCAATCCTTCATGGGGCATCAGCACGAAGGGCTTGCCGGCGGCGCGGGCTGATCTCAGTGCGCTAAGGCTGCTCAGCACCCAGACGCTGTGGCCGTGAATGACGTCGAATGACTTTGCTTGGCCCCGAACCCAGCGATTGAGTTCCGGCGAGATGCCCCAGCCGATCGCCCGCTTTCCGCCGCGCGGCCAAAACGGAAATCCATGCAGCGTGACACCGGCGTCACGCAGGGCGGCCAAGCCTGGCTCGATATCCGGTTCCGTCCCTGGCTCGAACGCATAAGCAAGCGTCGCGTCAACGCCGGCTCGGCGTGCCGCGAGACAAACGGAGATCGCCGCCGTCGCAGTGCCGCCGGTGCGCGGATCGAGACCGCTCGAGACATAGAGAACGCGCATTGCCCGACCTTACCTGTGGTTCATTTGCCAAGCGGGCCGTCATCTCCTACAACTCGGCCTCACAGGTTTCATGTATCAGGGCTTATGGCGCTCTCCATCATCATTTTGACATATAACGCCGAAGCCACGATCGGCCGCACGCTCAAGGCGGCATCCGATCTGTCGGACGATATTCATGTCATCGATTCAGGATCGACCGATCGCACGCTCGAAATCGCGCGGTCCTTTGGCGCGCATATCCAGAACCACCCGTTTGAGAATTACGGCGCGCAACGCAATTGGGCGATCGCCAACACAGCGCTGAAATATGAGTGGGAACTGCATCTCGACGCCGATGAGCGGCCGACTCCGGAACTGATTGCTGCGATCCGGGATCTAGCGAAGCGCGGGTTCCCGGGCGAGACAGTCGGCTACTTCATTCCGCGGCTGGTGCATTTCATGGGCGGTGCGATCCGCCATGGCGGCATGTATCCGATCTGGCATATGCGGTTGTTCCGGCGTGGGGCAGGGCGGTGTGAGGATCGGCGCTACGACCAGCATTTCCTGGTCGACGGGCCGACGGCACAGCTCAACCACCCGATGATCGACGATATCCGCATGAGCCTCGCCGAATGGGTGACGCGGCATAACCGCTGGGCGGAGGCGGAGGCGGACGAGCTGGAAAGCGGCACCAACCCCGACCAATTGGTCAAGGCCAAGCTCGACGGCAATCCGATCGAGCGCAAGCGGTCGCTGCGCCGGGGTTATAACCGGCTGCCGATTCTGTGGCGGGCGTTTGCGCTGTTCCTCTATCGCTACATCATCCGGCTGGGTTTCCTCGACGGGCGGCGCGGCCTTGTCTTCTTCGTGCTGCAGACCTTCTGGTTCCGGTTTCTGGTCGACGCCAAACTTTATGAACGTGCCCTTGCCCGAGAGAATGCCCGCGATGTCTAAGCTGTGGATGCAGGACCCTTGTTTTGTCTGTGGCGGCCCGCTCGAGGTCGTGCTGGACCCGGTTTACGACACGCGGTTTGGCGCTGAATCCGCCTATCTGATTGCTGAATGCCGCGCCTGCCATATGACGCAGACCCTGCCGCGTCCGACGCCACAGGAATTGGGCAAACTCTATGCCCGCTTCTATAATTTCGGCGGCGAGCGCGACACGGCGTATACGCGGCTGCGCCAGAAATTCCTGAATTCCTGGGCCTATCGTTTGTTCCTGAAACTCGATGGCGACATCTCGTTCCATAGCCGCCGGGGCCAAGGGCGATTGCTTGACATCGGCTGTAACGAGGGGCGCGGGTTGCCGCTCTACGCGCGCAACGGCTTCACGACGGTCGAAGGATTGGAGACCAATCCCGTGGCGGCGGCGGCGGCGCGCAATCGTGGCTTCACCATTCACGAGGTCGAGCTCGCCGATTTCAAGCCCGAGCAGCGCTACGACGTCGCCGTGCTGTCCAACGTGCTGGAACACGCGCTCGACCCGGTCGAGATGCTGGGCCAGGTCGCGCGTATTCTGCGGCCAGGTGGTGAGGTCTGGATCTCCTGTCCCAACGCGGATTCCTGGGCGCGGCATCTGTTCAAGCGATCCTGGATTAATTGGCACGTGCCGTTCCACATCGTGCATTTCACCGCCGAAACGCTGAGCGATACAATCAAACGCGCCCATTTCACGCCCGTCGCGCAGGACCAGATCACGCCCGCCTTGTGGATCGCGCATTCGATCCTGGCAACACTCTTCGCCAAACCGGGTGAGGCGACTTGGGCCCTACGCAAGCCGCTGCTCGTGATGGCGCTGATGGCGCTCACGCGCGGCCTGTTCTTCCCCCTGCTATGGCTCGGCAATCGTTTGGGCAAGGGTGATTGCCTGATCGCGGTGGCGCGGGCGCCGATGATCGTCGGTCTATGACGGCTGAGCGCAAGCCTTTGCGGATTGTCCTGCACGACTATCCGGGCCATGCCTTTCCGATCCAGTTGAGCCGGGCGCTGGCGAGACGCGGGCATGCGGTCCTCCATCTCTATTTCGATCAGTTCCAGTCGCCGCGCGGGCCAGTCGCATCGCTGCCCGACGATCCGGCGAGCCTCACCATCGAGGGCGTGCATCTCGACCGCCCCTATCGCAAATACGATCTGATCCATCGCGCTTGGATGGAGCAGCTTTATGCGAAGAAGCTGGTCGAGCGTGTCCGGCGCTTTGCCCCCGATGTCGTGTTCGGCGGTAATGCGCCGCTCGATCCGCAGGCCGCGCTGCAGCGCTGGTCAAGGCGTCATGGCGTCGGGTTTGTCTTCTGGTTGCAGGATTTCTATGGCGTCGCGATAGACGGCATTCTGCGCCGCAAGCTGGGGTTGCTCGGACGCCTGGTCGGCTGGTGGTACCGGGCGTTGGAGCAGCGCCTATGGCGGCGCTCGGACCAGATCGTCCTGATCACCGATGATTTTCGGGCACCGGTCCAGGCATCCGGCGTCGATCCGGCCCGTCTTCATGTCATCGAGAATTGGGCGCCGCTGGATGGGCTGCCGCAGCGCGACCGCTATAACGGCTGGGCCGTCGCCAATGGCCTCGCGGCCACGCGCAACCTGCTTTATTCCGGCACGCTTGGCCTCAAGCATAATCCGGCATTGCTGGTGGCGCTGGCGCAGGAATTCCGCGCTGTCGAGGATATCCGGATCGTCGTCGTGACGGAGGGCATCGGCCACGACGTGTTGGCTGCCGAGAAGGCTAGGCTTCGCCTCGACAATCTAATCCTGCTCGGATTCCAGCCTTACGAGGTTCTGCCCGATGTCATCGCCAGTGGCGACGTGCTGGTGGTTCTGCTGGAAACCGATGCCGGCATCTATTCCGTACCGTCCAAGGTGCTGACCTATTGCTGTGCGGGCCGCGCGATTTTGGGCGCGATCCCGCCGGAAAATCTGGCGGCGCGGCTGATCGGCCGCGAACAGGCGGGGCTGGTGGCCTCGCCCGATGATGCTGCCGGATTTGCCGCCGCCGCGAGGAGCCTGATGGAATCGTCGGCGGAGCGCGCTAGACTGGCGGCAGGCGGTCGGGCCTATGCCGAGCGGAGTTTCGATATCGAAACCATCGCCGACCGGTTCGAGGCCGTGCTATTGCAGGCGCGACGGGCGTAACAGAGGCTGACATGGATATCGCGCAATTCTTTGAGGCGGAGTTCGCCGAGCACACTGCGACGGTGGCGGCGACGCAGGGCGCGCTTGGGGGCGATTTTGCCCGGCTAGTCGATATGGCGGTCGCCACCATCAATGCCGGCGGCAAGCTGATGTTTTTCGGCAATGGCGGCAGCGCCGCCGATGCCCAGCATCTCGCGACCGAACTGACCGTCCGTTATTCCAAGAATCGCAAAGCGATTGCCGCGATCGCCCTGACCACCGACAGCTCCGCGCTAACCGCGATTGGCAATGATCTCGGCTTCGAGCAGCTTTTTGCGCGTCAGGTCGAGGCGATCGGCCGTCCGGGCGATCTCGCCATCGGCATCACGACATCGGGGCGCAGCCCCAACGTCCTGCTGGCGTTTGATCAGGCGCGCAAGATGGGCATCGCCACGGCGTCGCTGACTGGCAATGGCGGCGGAGACTTGCCCGGCCGCGCCGATCTGTTGCTGATCGTGCCGTCACAGGTTACGGCGCGTATTCAGGAAATGCATATCCTGCTCGGACAGATGCTATGCGGCGCGCTCGAGAAGCAGTTGGGGCTGGTATGACCGCTTCGTCGACCCTGACCGCCCAGGTCGATCGCCTTGACGGTGCGCGCGTCCTCTGTGTCGGCGACGTGATGCTCGACCGCTTCGTCTACGGCAACGTCCAGCGTATCTCGCCGGAGGCGCCGATCCCGGTTCTCGCCGTTGAGCGCGAGGTTGCGATGCTCGGCGGGGCCGGCAATGTCGTGCGTAATCTCGTCTCTCTGGGGGCGGAGAGTTGCTTCATCTCCGTGGTCGGCAATGACGCCGCCGGGCGCGAGATCACCTCGCTGCTCGCGGCCGAATCGCGGATCGAACCGCATGTGCTGATCGACAATGCCAGGCGCACGACGATCAAGACGCGCTTCGTCGCCGCCACCCAGCAACTGCTGCGCGCCGATCGCGAGACGATCTCCGCCGTCGCTCCGGAAACCGCGACCGATCTGCTGCGCCGCGCCACCCAGGCGTTGAGCGATCACAAGGTCCTGGTGCTATCCGATTACGACAAGGGCGTGCTGCGCGACGGCGGTACGGAAACCCTGATCGCGGCGGCCAAAAAATCCGGCACCACCATCGTCGTCGATCCCAAGGGCAAGCAATACGGACGCTACCGTGGCGCCGATATCCTGACCCCCAATCGCCGCGAATTATCGGAGGCGACCGGGCTGCCAACTGACACGCTAGACTTGGCTGAAATCGCCGCACAGGCGCTCATCGCGGCCCATGAGATCGGGGCTGTTCTGGTGACGCTCAGCCAGGATGGCATGCTGCTGGTGCGCCCGGGTGTCGACGCGATCCATCTGCCGGCCGTGGCGCGTGAGGTGTTTGATGTTTCGGGTGCCGGCGATACCGTTGTGGCCACGCTGGCGGCCTCGCTCGCCGGTGGCCTTTCGATCGAGACGGCGGCGGCGCTCGCCAATATTGCGGCCGGTATCGTCGTCGCCAAGATCGGCACGGCCGTCGCCGATGCGGCCGAGATCGTCACCGCCCTGCAAACCCAGGAACTGGCGCAGGACGAGGTGAAGGTACTGGGCCAGGCAAAGCTGCTGGAGGCGATTGCCCGCTGGCGCCGCGCCGGGCTCAAGATCGGCTTCACCAATGGCTGCTTTGACCTGCTGCACCCAGGCCATATCTCCCTGCTGTCCCAGGCGCGCGCCGCCTGCGACCGCCTGATCGTCGGTCTCAATTCCGATGCCTCGGTCAGCCGCCTGAAGGGCCCGACCCGTCCGATCCAAAACGAAATGGCCCGCGCCGTCGTCCTCGCCTCGCTCGCTCATGTCGACGCCGTAACCCTGTTCGCCGAGGACACGCCGCTGGCGCTGATCACCGCCATCCGCCCGGATGTGCTGGTCAAGGGTGCCGATTACACCAAGGAAACGGTCGTCGGTGCCGATGTGGTTGAAAGCTATGGCGGGCAGGTTGTGCTGGCGAAGCTGACGCCGGGCCAGTCGACGACGGCGATGGTGGCGAAGATATCGGGGTAGCCAGGGGTAGGGCG
>CAIZEE010000324.1 GCA_903931835.1 uncultured Elstera sp. | reverse complement strand
CAGAGCATGGGCGAATGGGGACCAGTCGATCTCGCGCACGTCTTTCTGAGTTATTGGCCAAGCCCCGACATGCGCGATACCCCGCCGCTTATTGTGGAGCACCGTCGCCACAGCATCCGTATCCCATTCCGCCATGAGTTCGTGTTTGAACCCTGCGCGGGATAGGCCAAGTGCCAATCCCCCGCAGCCAACAAACAATTCAGCGCTGCGCATATAAGTCGTCTCCTTCATCGAAGAAGAGGCGAATCATTGCGCTGCCGGAAGCCGGTTCGATCAAGCAGTCCGCTGGCGAAGCGAGTTTGTGCGCGTTCTGCTTGGCGATGTGGCCATGTTCGACATACCACTCACCACTCGGCTTGCCGGCCACGCGAACCGCAATTCGTATGCGCCTTAACATCACTGCCTCCTTCCGCAGCGAATTGCAACATGCCAGGGGTGAATTTCAATATCGATTAACAGCGCCATGGCTCGCCATATTTCATTCTCTTTTTGTTCTCCGCGCAAGAAGATCATTCGCACGGTCTTCCGCCCGTGTCGAATGTCAACATCATACTTTTTGTAAGAACCCGGCCTCAGCTCCCGTCTAACCTGAAAAATAAACGGCTATCCTGTAGTTCTGCCCGCAGCGCGGCAGCTTAACCCTTGATCCCCCAACTCTTCTGTGTATAGTGCCGCGCTCCATAGCTCCTTGCCGGGTTCGCCCGGCTTCGGTCCGTTCCGTTGACTGGCGCAATTCGCGCCCAACGCCGGACCATAAACAGCCGTAAGGGGTCAGCTATATGCCGTTATACGAGAACATTTTTATTGCGCGTCAGGATATCTCGACCGCGCAAACCGAAGCCCTGACCGAGGCCTTTGCCGCCATCATCGCCGAAAACGGCGGTGAAGTGTCGAAGAAGGAATATTGGGGCCTCAAAAACATCGCCTTCCGCATCAAGAAGAACCGCAAGGGTCATTATGTTCTGATGAACATCAATGCGCCGGCGGCGGCCGTGCTTGAGATGGAACGCAACATGCGTCTCAACGAAGACGTGCTTCGCCACATGACCATCCGCGTCGATGAGCTGGAAGAAGGCCCGTCCGCCATGCTGCAGAATCGCGGCGAGCGTTCGGACCGTCCGGGCCGTGGCCGGGGCGAATATGGCGATGAAGATCGTGGCGACCGTCCGCGCCGCAGCTATGGCGAAGACCGTTACGCAGGAGGGGTTGAATAATGACTGACGCTCCCGATTCACGCGGTGGTGCTGGTGCGGATGCCGGCGGCGGTCGTCGTCCGTTTTTCCGCCGTCGCAAGTCCTGCCCGTTCTCCGGCCCGAAGGCGCCGAAGATCGACTATAAGGACATCAAGCTGCTGCAGCGTTTCCTGTCGGAACGCGGCAAGATCGTGCCGAGCCGGATCACGGCGGTGTCGACCAAGAAGCAACGCGAGCTCGCCCAGGCGATCAAGCGTGCGCGCTTCCTTGGTCTGCTGCCGTATCTGCTGAAGTAGGACGGAGCCGCCGCCCCTCGGGCGCGCGGCATTCCGATGGCCTATTCGCCGATCGCCCAGGCGCAAATGGCGCATAACACGCTGGCCGGCATCGCCGCCGGCTTGTTATCCGCCTTGTTGTTCGATGCGTTGAAGATCGGCGCGGCCGGTGGCGGGTTGATTCTGCTGATGCTGTCACCCTTGCCGGTTTTCGCAGCCGGCCTCGGGTGGGGGGCATTATCGGCGACGATCGCCACCTTCGTCGGCACGCTGGTGCTGGTGATTCTGGGCGACGCGTCGTCAGGACCGGGTGACGGCGCATCGCTCGGCTTCATCTATGCCCTGTTGGTCGCCATACCGGCATCGGTGTGGAGCTGGCAGGCGATACAGCGCAGCCAGACCGCTCATGTATGGCGGTCGAGTGGCGCTCTGGCGTTGATGGTGGTGGGTTACGGTCTGGGCGTGCTGGCTATTTGCGGGCTCGCACTCGCGAGCGGCGATACCGGCGGCGATACGATGCAGTCGTTGCAGGCTATGGTTCACAGCACGGTCGAGCATATGGGAGACGGCGTTGCGCCGGCCGACCAGGCCAAGTTCGCCGCAGCGATGGCGGAATTATTGGCCAGAATACCGGTAATGGTGCTGGTATTCGCGTTCGTGCTGGTGCCGACGGTTTGGCTGACAATGCTGACGCTGACGGCCAATGGCGTGTTG
>CAIZEE010000323.1 GCA_903931835.1 uncultured Elstera sp. | reverse complement strand
CGCGGTTCCAGTGTCGATCATCGGCACCTTCGCGATTATGCACGGCTTTGGCTTCTCGGTGAACGCCTTGTCCTTGTTCGGGCTCGTGCTTGCCGTCGGTATCGTCGTCGACGACTCGATCGTCGTGGTCGAGAATGTCGAGCGCAGCATCGAGGCGGGCCTGTCGCCCAGAGACGCGACACTGAAAGCGATGACCGAGGTGACCGGGCCGATCATCGCGATCGCCCTGGTGCTCTGCGCCGTGTTCGTGCCGATCGCCTTTATCAGCGGCCTGACGGGACAGTTTTATCGCCAGTTCGCGCTGACCATCGCCTTCTCGACGGTGATCTCCGCCTTCAACTCGCTAACCTTGTCGCCGGCCTTGGCCGCCATCCTGCTGCGCGGGCATGACGCGCCGAAGGACGGCCTCACCCGGCTCATGGACAAGCTTCTGGGGCGGTTCTTTTCAGGCTTCAACCGCTTCTTTGCAGCAAGCTCCAACGGCTATGGCCGCGGTGCGTCCGGCATCGTAAAACGGAAATCGGCCGCCTTGCTGGTCTATGTCCTGCTGCTCGGCGGCGCCTATGTCGGGTTTGCCCATGTGCCACCCGGCTTCGTGCCGACGCAGGACAAGGGCTATCTGGTCAGTTTCGTGCAACTGCCCGATGGCGCCACGCTGGATCGGACCGAGGACGTGATCCGTCAGATGACCGATATCGCGCTGAAGGAGCCAGGCGTGCGCAACGCCGTCGCCTTCCCCGGATTATCGATCAACGGCTTCATCAACAGCCCCTCCGCAGGCATTGTCTTTGAAGGCTTGAAGCCGTTCGAGGAGCGGACATCGAAGGACTTGTCGGGCTCTGCCATCGCACAGAAGCTGCAGAAGAAGTTCTCCGCCATCAAGGACGGCTATGTCGCGGTCTTCCCGCCGCCGCCGGTGCAGGGCCTGGGCACGATCGGGGGCTTCAAGCTGCAGGTCGAGGATCGGACCGACCAGGGCTATGAGGCGCTCGATGCCGCGATGAAGCAGGTGACGGCCAAGGCCTATCAGACGCCTTCACTTGCCGGCATCTTCTCCAGCTACAAGATCAGCACACCGCAGCTCTACGCTGATCTCGACCGCACCAAGGCGGCCCAACTGGGTGTCGATGTGCAGGACGTGTTCGACACGATGCAGATCTATCTGGGTTCGCTCTACATCAACGACTTCAATAAATTCGGCCGCACCTATGAGGTCGTGGCGCAGGCGGACAAGCAATTCCGCTCCAAGCCCGACGACATATTGCAACTGAAGACGCGCAACTTTGCAGGGCAGATGGTGCCGCTCGGCTCGGTCGTAAAAGTGTCCGAGACAACCGGCCCGGACAGCGCCATGCATTACAACGCGTTCCGCTCGGCCGATCTGAATGGCGGGCCGGCACCGGGCTACTCGACCGGTCAGGCACAGGCCGCGATCACCACGATCCTGAACGACACGCTGCCGCCCGGTATGTCGTTTGAATGGACCGAGCTGACCTATCAGCAGATCCTATCGGGCAACACGGCGATGCTGGTCTTCCCGATTTGCGTGCTGCTGGTCTTCCTGGTGTTGGCGGCGCAGTACGAGAGTCTGTTCCTGCCGTTGGCGATCATCCTTATTGTGCCGATGTGTCTGTTCTCGGCCATCACCGGCGTCTGGCTGAGCGGCGGCGACAACAACCTATT
>CAIZEE010000322.1 GCA_903931835.1 uncultured Elstera sp. | reverse complement strand
CTCCCAACGCATTGATGGCTGCCTGGCGGACGATGGGATCTTCGCCGGCGGTGATATCACCGACCGTATTGTCTGAAGTGAAAGAGCTGGCGATTTTCCACGGCCCCCTGCAGATCATCGATGACCAAGGCAACGGTCTGATGGCTGTCGGTATCGACGATCTCTACAAGATGGCGGAGGCCAATGGCGCTGTCGGCCATTTACAGCGTCGCACGCCCCGCGTGGCAATGACCGCGCACGGCTAAGCGTCATGACCGATATTCTTGCGGCAGTGATGTCGGAGGCCGAGGGGAAGTTCGCCGTTCTGCCGCTGATCCTCGATGACCCGCAGCCACATGAAGTGCTGGTGCGCCTCGCCGGTGTCGGGATATGTCACACCGATCTCGCCGTGAGGGACCGATATTATCCGGTGCCGTTGCCGCTGGTGATGGGGCACGAGGGCTCGGGCATTGTCGAGCGGGTCGGTGCACAGGTTACCAAGGTGGCGCCGGGTGATGCGGTCGTCCTGACTTTCATGAGTTGCGGCGTTTGCAAGAATTGCCGGAACGGTGACCCCGGCTATTGCGACGCGATCTATCCGTGCAATTTCAACGGCGCGCGCGCGGATGGTTCGCACACGCTGCATGATCACGGGTCACCCGTGCATGGCTGTTTCTTCGGCCAATCGTCCTTCGCCACCTATGCGCTCGCATCCGAACGCAATGTCGTGAAGGTACCGGGCGATCTGCCGCTGCATCTCTTGGGGCCGCTTGGCTGTGGCGTGCAGACCGGGGCGGGGTCGGTGATGAACGCGCTGAAGCCCCAGGCTGGCAGCAGCATCGCCATTTTCGGTGCCGGGTCAGTGGGTTTGAGTGCGGTGATGGCGGCACGCATCGTCGGCTGCAGCCGGATCATCGCCGTCGATATCAATCCCGGTCGCTTGGAACTGGCGGTGGAGCTCGGTGCGACCCACACGATCGACCCGACCACGCTGGACGCGGTGCCGAAAATTCATGAGATCACCGGCGGCGGGGCGGATTTCTCGCTCGATACCACCGCCTTGCCGCTGGTCGCGCGGCAAGCGGTCGAGGCGCTTAATGTTCGGGGTGAATGCGGGTTGGTCGGTGCGGCCCGGCTCGGCACCGAACTCGTGCTCGATATGAACTCGATCTTCTTCGGCCGGTCGGTGAGGGGCATCATTGAGGGCGAGGGCGTGCCGGATATCTTCATCCCGCAATTGCTCGAACTTTACCGCCAGGGCCGTTTCCCGTTCGACCGGCTGATTAAGGAATACCCACTGGCCGAGATCAATCAGGCGGTTGCCGATACCGAGGCTGGGCTTGTCGTGAAGCCCGTCCTGATCCCTTAAGGAATCTCGACCTCAATCCGCCCATCAACAATGCGCGTCGGATAGCTCGCCACCGGATCGGTGATCGGTGCCGATTTAGGTTTGCCGGTGCGGATCGAGACCAGGCCCTGGTGCAGCGGGCACTCGATGCAGTCGCCATCGACATAGCCGTCGGACAAGCGGGCGGCACCGTGGCTGCACAGATCATGCAGCGCGAAGAAGGCGTCGCCGACGCAGAACAGCGCCACCGGCACGTTACCGGCCGCAACGCCCAGGACTTCGCCATCGCTCACATCATCGACGCCGGCGACGTCATGCCATTCGCTCATCTTAGTCGTTCCCGCTTGGTTAGATCGGCGTTGCCAAAAGGGTCTGAACCCTGAGCGTGTCATAGATCGCACGCTTGGTTTTATAGCGCCAGCCGTCGTCGGTCATGATCACCCGGTCGATATAGCGGCCGACCTGATAGACGCCGCTCTCACCGTTCAATCCGGTTTTCACCACCAGATAATTCGACTGCATATCGGCGGTCTTCGCGTCGACCAGCGTGCATTCCAGCCCGGAAACCATGTGGCGATAGGTATGCGCCTCGTAGATATTGGCATGGCGCAGTGACACCACGCGGTCACGCAGCATGCCGCGACTGTCACAGCGGATAAGGGGGATGGGCAAGCCCATATCCTCGTTTTCCTTGGGCATGATCTCGTACAGGCAATCCTCGACGAACAATTCCGGCCATTCCTCCAGCCGGTTGGTGTCGAGCGTGTTGATATAGCGGTCCTGAAGCTCACCGAGCTCCAGTCGCAAGCGGTATTTATCCATTTAGGCCCGACCCTTGGTCTCAGTTTCGCCGAAGCCCATCAGCTTCTGATAGCCCAGCCAGAATTTGCGGATCAGGCTTTCGGTGATCAGCGTGTTTTCCTGATCGGGCTTGGCGCGTCCCATTTCGATGATTGAGGTCTTGTCGCCCTCGCGGATCGTGCCGCGCTGGACCAGCTCCGTCGCCTCGGTGTCCTCCATCGAGATATAGCCGGCCGGCCCCACCAGATTGGCCTGTTTGATCCGAAGCGCCCGCAATTCCTCGGTATCGTCCTCATAGCCGAAGAAATGGAAGACCAGCTCGAAATTGCCCGGCCCCTTCGGCAGCAATTGGCGGGCGACCAGCGTGTTGTGGATCTGCTGGATCACAAGCTGCGGGAAGATCGGCTGGATGTGGTTGGTCGCCGGCACCTCATACTCATCCACCATGCCAAGG
>CAIZEE010000321.1 GCA_903931835.1 uncultured Elstera sp. | reverse complement strand
GGATAGCCGAACGAATAGCGACTACCGTGATAATGCTGTTTCAGCATTCTCTCGACATCACGGTCGTCATCGCCGGCGAAGCCCAATTCCGAACGGATGCGCTTGTGGACGTATTCGGCCATCGCCTCGGCCAGTTCGACGCCGAGGCCGTGGAGATATAGGTAATCCTGATAGCGGTTATCGGCGAACCATTCGCGGGCGACCTCCGACACACGGGCACCCATGGTGACGGCCTGCAGCCCGATCACATCGCGCTCGGTATCATGCACATCACGGAAGAAATCGGCGATGCACAGGCCGTTATCGATCGGCTGGCGTGGGAGGCTGAAACGGGCGACCTCGGACTTGCCGTCCTCGGCGAACAGGATCACGTCATTGCCGTCGGCCGCCGCCTTCCAATAGCCATAGACCGCTTGCGGCACCATGATGTCCTGCTGGGTCGCGACATCGAGCATGCGTTTCAGGATCGGCTTCACCTCGGCCTGCGCCCAGGCCTTGTATTCGGCCAAAGTCTTGCCGGCTTTGCGGAAACCCCATTGGAACTGGTAGAGCGTGTTCTCGTTCAAATAGGGCACCAGCGTCGCCACCGGCACGCGGGCGATCACGCGCGGACCCCAAAACGGCGGGACCGGCACCGCGACGCCCTTGGCCAGTTCCTCACGGCGCAAGCGCGCCTCCTCATAATCGACCGGGCGCTGCTCCTCTGATGCGCGGCCGAGCGTACGTTTGGCGTTGGAGGGGCGATCGGCGCGTTCTTCCTGCCGGCCATCGATGAAGGCGTCGAAATTGCCGTTCACGACCTTGTCCATCAGGCCTAGCCCGTCAAACGCGTCGCGCGCATAGGCGACACGCTTGCCGCCATAGGCCGCGATGCAGTCCTCCTCGACATATTTGCGGGTCAGGGCGGCACCGCCCAGCAGCACCGGGATATCGATACCCGAGCGCTTCAGCTCTTCCAAATTCTCGCGCATCACCACGGTCGATTTGACCAGCAGACCGGACATGCCGATCGCATCCGCCTTCTCCGCTACAGCGGCATCGAGGATATTCTGCACTGGCTGCTTGATGCCGAGATTGACGACGCGGTAGCCGTTATTGGTCAGGATGATGTCGACCAGGTTCTTGCCGATGTCATGCACGTCGCCCTTCACGGTGGCGAGCACGATCGTTCCGCGTTCCTGCCCCGCCACCTTCTCCATGAAGGGCTCGAGATAGGCGACCGCAAGCTTCATCGTCTCGGCTGATTGCAGCACAAAGGGCAGCTGCATCTTGCCGGAGCCGAACAGCTCACCCACCACCTTCATGCCGTCCAGCAGATAGGTGTTGATGATGTCCAGCGGCTTGGTCGTTTCCATGGCGAGCGCCAGATCGTCCTCAATGCCCTGCCGGTCGCCATCGACGATGCGCAGCTTCAGGCGATCTTCCACCCGCTCCGGCCGCTCGCGCTTGACGGCGGCCACGGCCTGGCGGCCTTCGAAAAGGGCCATGAAGGCATGCAGCGGGTCATAGCCGTCGCGGCGGCGATCGAAGATCAGATCCTCGGCCACCCGCACCTCTTCCTCGGGGATTTTGTGCAGCGGCATGATCTTCGACACATGCACGATCGCGCCGGTCAGGCCGCGTTTCAGCGCGTGATCCAGATAGACCGAATTCAGCACGTGACGGGCCGCCGGGTTCAGGCCGAAGGAGATGTTCGACAGGCCCAGAATGATCTGCGCCTCGGGCAATTCCTTGGAGATCCGCTCGATCGCTTCCAGCGTCCAAAGGCCGAGCTTGCGATCATCCTCATTGCCGGTGCAGATCGTGAAGGTCAGCGGGTCGAACATCAGATCGGAGGGCGGCAATCCATAGCGGTTGACCGCGAAATCGTAGAGCCGGTGGGCGATCTCCAGTTTACGGTCGACATCCTTCGCCATGCCCTGTTCGTCGATGGTAAGAGCGATCACGCAGGTGCCAAAGCGCTTGGCGAGTTCCATGCGCCGCTCGGCTGCCTCCTCGCCATCCTCGAAATTGATCGAGTTCAGGATCGGCTTGCCGCCATAGAGCTTGAGCGCCGCGTCGAGCACGATCAGCTCGGTCGAATCGATGACCAAAGGGGCGTTGACCGATCCGCGCATGCGGCTGACCACCTCGGTCATGTCGGCGACCTCGTTACGGCCGACAAAGGCGGTGCAGACATCGAGCGTGTTGGAGCCTTCGCGCACCTGTTCGCGCCCCAATTCGACGCAGCCATCCCAGTCGAGCGCTTCCTGCATGCGCTTGAACTTGGCGCTGCCATTGGCGTTGCAGCGCTCGCCGATCGACAGAAACGCATTTTCCTGGCGCAGCGGCACTTGCGTGTAGAGCGAGGCGACGGACGGCACGAAATGAACGGAGCGCTCTTTGACGGGAGGTCTGCCCTTCGGATCGAGCCGGCGCAGCATCTGATCCAAGGCCGAGATATGCTCCAGATTGGTGCCGCAGCAACCGCCGATGATGTTGACGCCGTCCTCCCGGATGAAGCGTTCAAGCCACACCGCCAGATCGTTGGCGGCCAGCGGATAATGGGTGCAGCCGTCATGCAGCTCGGGCAATCCGGCATTCGGCTGGATTGAGATCATGCCGTCCCAATTCTGCGACAGCCAGCGGACATGCTCGGCCATTTCCTGCGGACCGGTGGCGCAATTGAGCCCCAGCACCGGCACGTCGAGTGCCCGCACCACGGTCGCGGCGGCAGAAATGTCTGATCCGACCAGCAGCGTGCCGGTCGTCTCGACCGTCACCTGCACCATCATCGCGACCTCGCGGCCGAGTTCCTTCATGGCGCGCTTAGCGCCATTGACGGCAGCCTTGACCTGCAACAGATCCTGGCAGGTCTCGATCAGAATACCGTCGACGCCGCCGGTGATCAGGCCGTTGGCCTGGATGCTCAGCGCGTCTTCGATCGACTGGTAATCGATATGGCCGAGGCTGGGCAGCCGCGTACCCGGCCCGATCGAGCCCAGCACGAAGCGCTTCCGCCCGTCACTCTTGAACTCGTCCAGCGCCTCGCGTGCGATTTCGGCTGCGCGCACGTTCAGCCAATGCGCCTCATCCTGCAGGCCGAATTCGGCCAGCGTGATCGGCGAGCCGCCAAAGCTGTTGGTCT
Source organism: uncultured Elstera sp. (assembly GCA_903931835.1). Taxonomy (GTDB): domain Bacteria; phylum Pseudomonadota; class Alphaproteobacteria; order Elsterales; family Elsteraceae; genus CAIZEE01. The sequence continues at coordinate 2,335 of CAIZEE010000321.1, read as the reverse complement.
GCACGATGTCGGAACCCGATTGCAGATAGCCCCGATGGATCTCGCGCACAATATCGGGGCGCGACTTGTTCAGGATCTCGGTGCAGTTTTCCTGGCCCAGATAGTCGCGCTCGATATCCAGCGACATCGCCTGCACGCGGCTGCCGGTACCGCCGTCGCAAAGCAGGGTTCTGGTTCGGATCGTGTCGAGAAACTCTGACATATCAATACTTTCAAGCAGCGGATGCAGGCTGGAGCGCATGCGGCTTCACGCCGATACGCCGGCAGATCGCCATCACCAGATCGGCGCGGTTCAGCGTGTAGAAGTGGAACTCGTCGACACCAAGTTTCTTCAGGCCCAGGGCCAGATCGACGGCGTGAGAGGCCGCGACCAGCTTGCGTGTCTCGGGATCGTTATCCAGGCCTTCGAACATCTCGGCCATCGCAACCGGCACGCTGGTGCCGCAGGCGGCGCTGAATTTCAGGACTTGCGCGAAATTGGTCACGGGCAGGATGCCGGGCACGATCGGCACGGTGATGCCCGCCTTGCGCGCACGCTCCAGAAACCGCTCATAGGTTTCGACCTCAAAGAAATACTGCGTGATCGCGCGGGTCGCCCCCGCATCGATTTTCCGCTTCAGCACGTCGAGATCGGCGGAGGCACTGACCGCGTTCGGATGGCCCTCAGGATAGGCCGCCACGCTGATCTCGAAATCGGCGACTTTCCGCAACCCTTCGACGAGATCGCGCGCATAGGCATAGCCGCCCGGCGTGGGCACATAGTCCGCGCCGCCGGTCGGCGGATCGCCACGCAGCGCCACCAGATGACGCACGCCGCGCGACCAATAGGTTTGCGCCACTACGTTCACTTCCTCTCGCGTGGCGCCGACACAGGTCAGGTGCGCTGCCGGCTCCAGCTTGGTTTCGTCGCGGATGCGGCAGACCGTGGCATGGGTGCGTTCACGTGTGGTGCCGCCGGCGCCGTAAGTAACGGAGACGAAAGTAGGCTCCAGCTCCGCCAGCTTGACGACGCAGTTCCACAGGCTCGCTTCCATCTCCGGCGTTTTCGGCGGGAAGAATTCGAAACTGACTTTGGGGGGCGTCATTGAACGTGCTCCGTTTGCCGCGCGGCGAGGCCGACGAGGCCAAGGTCGGGAAGGCGGATGGCTGACCAGATCGAGACGGTCAGCGCGTCGCCTGGAAGAGTTACGGCCGGCTCGACCTCCAAGCCGGCGGCCTGACACCAGCCGGCGATTTCGTCGTCGCGGAAGCCAAGCCGGCGATGCGCATGGTCGCGGCGCAGTTCTTCAAGATCATGCGGCGCGAAATCGACAATGACCAGCCGCCCGCCCGGGCGCAGGACCCGCGCCGCCTCCTCGATGGCAAGGCCCGGATTGTCGAGATAATGCAGCACCTGATTGAACGCCGCCGCGTCCGCCGATGCGGGCGCCAGCGGCAATTGATAGAGATCGGCGTGGCGCACCGTGCAATGGCGCAGATTGAGCCGCTCAAGATTGGCGCGTGCCACCGCCAGCATCTCGCGGCTGAGATCAACGCCGAGCGCACGGTCGGCCCTGGGTGCCATCAGCTCCAGCAATCTTCCAGTGCCGGTACCGATATCGACGAATTCCTCGATGCGCCGATCGCCGAAACAGGCCAGGATTTCGCGCTCGACCTCCGCCTCGTCGATATGCAACTGGCGGATACGGTCCCATTCAGCAGCGCTGTTGCGGAAATACTCCGCCGCCGCTTCGGCGCGCGCCTGGCGCACATGGTTCAGGCGATCCCGGTCGCGGCTTAAGATTCCGTCGGACGGCGGCAGCAGATCGACCAGCGTCTTGGCGAGTTCGGCACCGATCCCACGCTGCGCCAAACGATAGAACGCCCAGGTGCCCTCGCGGCTGCGATCGAGCAATCCTGCCTCGCAGAGCAGTTTCAGATGGCGCGAAACACGCGGCTGGCTCTGGCCCAGGATCTGCGTCAGATCGGTCACGGTCAGCTCGGCCTCGGCGCACAGTGCCAACAGCCGCAACCGTGTCGGCTCCGCTGCCGCCCGCAACCCTCCCAGCATCAACTCCATATGCCTATCCCCGTGTTCCGCGTTCGGAACACATATAAGGATATCCTTATCTGTTTGTATAGGGGATTCGTGCGGGGGTTGGCAAAGGCCAGGTCATAACCTCGGCCTAAGGGGAAACAATCTCTGCAGCATAGAGGACCTTATCGTCCGCTGAAAAAACGACGATCAGGCAGCGTCCAGCCGGGAAGCCACCTAAGTCTCTAAGATATTGAGATTCCCGTACGCACCCTCCTCTGGGGTCAGCCATAGCGCATTGGCCATCCTTGTCGGGATGTC
>CAIZEE010000320.1 GCA_903931835.1 uncultured Elstera sp. | reverse complement strand
TCCTGGTGGTAGTAATCCAGGTTCAGCGTCAGCTTGCGATCGAGCAGCTGGGTCTTGACGCCGACTTCATAGCTGGTCGAGGTTTCCGGCGAGATCTGGGCGTATTTCTCGATAGACAAAGGCTCTGCGCCATAGCCCTCGGGCCCGTCCTGCAGGCCCAGGTTCGCGCCGCCCTGGCGGAAGGCGGAACCCGCGTTGACATAGGCCATGACATCGGGGGTGAAGTGATAGGACGCCGAGGCGGTCCAGATCGTGTGGGTCACGTTCGGCAATTGCACCGCGACACCGCTGGGGTTGGTCGCGGAGGGAACAAGGATCTTGTCGAGAATATGCCGGGCGCCCGCCGAAATTTCGAGCTTCGGGGTAGGGTGCACCGTCACATTGCCGAAATAGGAGATCTCGATGTTGCCGCTGCGCCCGAGCGGACCCACGGGAAGGCCACCGGTGGCAAGGCTGGAAGCCAGCACCGAGGTGGGGAAATTGCCCCCCAGCGAGTAGGAGGTATTGGTTCGCGCGTCGACGGTATTGAAACCGGCCACGTAATCGAACAGCCCGGCGATGCGGGTCTCATTCGCGATCCGCGCTTCATGCGACTGATACTGGCTGCGAACGACCGCGATCTTGTCGTAGGGGTTGGCCGTCCCGGCAGCGAAGAACGGAGGCCCAGGCGCAAAGGTGGGCGGGGTGAGCCCGATATAGACGGTCGAGCCCGGCACTCCGGCCTGGTCGTTGAACCAGTTGGCGCCATCCTCCGGTTCTTCATCCGAAAGATGCGAGAGCGCGTACTGGCCGACATAGCTGATCTTCTGGTCGAGGATGTGCCAGTCGACGCGGGCGTTCCAGATATCGGTGTCGTTGCTGACGACCCGTTGGCCGTTCACCGTCGACTGGCGATCGCTCGCGGTGATCCGCTGCGAATTGCCCGCCTCGGCGTCGCAGGCAATCGAAGAATCGATCGCGCAGATCGATTCGGTCTGCAGATTGTCCAGTTCGTGATTGCGGGTGCGCTGGTATTCCAGGTTGATCTCGAGCGAATCGATCGGCTCGGCGCGCACGCTGACGCGCTCGCTGCGGGTCCGATCGTAGGGCGTCGCGGGGTAAAGCGTAGGATTGACGTTCCGGATGTTGTTGTTGCGGTTGTCATTGACCGTGCCGGCAATGCGCACCGCAAGCTTGCCCGGAATGAGCGGCGCGTTCAGCGCGTAATCTTCCTTGGCGCCGTTGACCGCGGATACGAAGGTTCCGGCGACATAGCCGCCCCATTTGTAGAGGTCGGGCAGTTTGGTGGTGATGGTGATCGAGCCCGACGGCGCCGAGCGGCCGCGCAGCGTGCCTTGCGGGCCGTACAGCACCTCGACCTGGCCGATGTCGTAAAGCGACTGGAACACCCAGTCGGGTGCGACATTGGCGTCGTTCAGATAGAACTGCACCGTTGGCGAGGGCAGGCCCGAATCGATGTCGAACGATGCGCCGCGCATCCCGCCATTCTGCACCAGGCCGTTGCCCGAATCCTCCAGCGTGATGCCCGGCACGATGCTGGCGATTTCGTTGAAGTTCTGGATATTGTTCTTGGCCAGGTCGGACGCCGTGACCGCGTTCACGGTCTTGGGCACGTCCTGCAGCCGTTCTTCCTTGCGGCGGGCGTTGACGATGATGTCGGCAGATGAATTCACGCCATCGGCGGTTTGCCCCAGCACCGGAGGAGCAAATCCTCCCGCCAGGCATGTGCCCAACGCCAGCGCCAGCTTCGCAGAAACTTTCAGCATCCTGTCCTCCCTAGTCTTCCCATTTTAACTTTTATTTTGTGCGCCCACGGTTTTCCGCCAGACGTAATGCGAAAGGCTGTCACCCTGCGCACCAAAATTGGAACTAGTGATTACTTGTTAAAGCGCCGCCCAGCGCTG
>CAIZEE010000319.1 GCA_903931835.1 uncultured Elstera sp. | reverse complement strand
TGTCAATGTTCCGGCAACGTTCGCTCGAAGCCCTCAAGCAAAAGGCGCGACGTGGGGAGCTCTTTCTCACCGTGGCGATTGGTTATCTCAAGGTTCGCCATGACCGTATCGACCGGGACCCAGATCGACGAATCCAAGAGGCGATCGGACTGGTCTTCAACAAATTCGCTGAGCTCCAGACAGTCCGCCAGGTTCTGGTGTGGATGCGCGAAGAGGGCCTTCCGTTGCCAGCGGCCGGATATAACGAGGATGGGCGGACGGTGACGTGGAAGTTGCCCGTCTACAACACGGTGCACCACATTTTGACCAACCCGATCTATGCTGGCGCCTACGCTTTTGGGCGCACTGGGAGCCGCACCACCCTCGTGGACGGGCGCAAAAAGATCGTTCGAGGGTTCCGGAAGGAGCGTAGTGCGTGGGAGACTTTGATCCTCGACCATCACGAGGGATATATTAGCTGGGCGGAGTTCGAGAGGAATCAGCACCTGATCAGCGACAATGCCAACGGCAAGAGTTTCATGAGCCGCGGCGCTGTACGCCGGGGTGAGGCGCTTCTTGCGGGCCTGCTGCGATGTGGCCATTGCGGGCGAAAGCTGCACGTTGCCTATAGCGGCGAGGGCGGCAGCTCCGGTCGCTATCATTGTCGCGGTGCTCAGTTCAATCATGGCGCCGCCTCTTGTATCTCGTTCGGCGGCATGCGGGTTGATCGCGCTGTAGGCGCTGAAGTTATCAATCGTCTTCAGCCGCTTGGCGTAGAAGCTGCTCTCGCCGCATTGGAAGCGCGGCGTACGGAGGCGGCCGAGAAACAGAGACAGCTCGACCTCGCCCTTGAACAAGCCCGCTACGAGGTCGCGCGCGCGCGGCGCCAATACGATGCTGTTGACCCCGACAATCGGCTCGTCGCGGCGGAACTTGAACGCCGGTGGAATGAAGCGCTTCGCACTGCTCAGGGTCTTGAAGGAGACCGAGACGCTGCGGTTGCGCACCCGCCGGCGTTTACACCGCTTGAACGGCAAGCCCTATTGGATTTAGGCGCCGATATCTCTTTGGCGTGGCACAGCCCAGGCGCGACGCCGCAAACACGCAAGCGCATTCTGCGAACTGTGATCGATGAGATCATAGTGCTGGTCGAAGCGGACGCACTTAATCTGACCATCCGATGGCAAGGGGGCGATCACACCGCCTTGCAGGTGCGTAAGAACCGGGCTGGGCAACACCGTTGGAGTACGGATGAGGATATGGAAGCGTTGATCACAGCCTTGGCCCGACAGATGCCGGATCGTGCAATCGCTTCACTGCTCAACCGTGCTGGCAAGAAGACGAGCAAGGGCTTGAACTGGAATCGATCACACGTGTGCGTTTGGCGCAATCACAGACGCATTGAGACCTACCGGGAAGGTGAAAGAGCCGAACGAGGCGAAGCGACATTGGAGGAAGCTGCTCTGGCATTGAGGGTCAGCGAAGCTACGGTTCGTCGCATGATCGCCGACAAGACTTTGCAGGCAAGACAACTGTGCAAGGGCGCACCTTGGATCATCCTTGTGGCGGACATTGAGCGCGAAGATGTCCGAAGAGCTGCCGATACACGCCGATTACGCAGGCCGCCGTCTGACGAAGGTCAACAAAATGTCTTGGGTTTTTAGCATGATAGCGAGGTGGGCATTATGACGCGAGTTCGGTGGCGCCTCCAATGATCAGATTTTCATGGTTGTCGATCCAGCGGCCGGTTAGGAGCTCGGTCACGAGGCGGCGATCAAGGCTCCGGGCCGTACGATAATCGATGTCTTCCGGGACTGCGTTGTGACGCAGACGGGCGTAACGAATGCGACTGGCGAAGCGCTTGTCCTGACGAAGACGGGCCTCGTGGTCGAGAAGCAGAGCCAGCCATTCGGCATGGCTCAGGGACTGAGCTTCAGGGTTGGCGGCCATCTCCTGGAAGGCCTTCGCCATTCCGTAGAAGCCCATGGCGTTCAGCTGATCGAGCGTTGGGTGAGTGAGCAAGCTTTGGATCTCCTGTTTTGGTCAGTGGTAGTATTTTGAGCCGCGGATATTGGCGTGCGGCAGCGCCAACTGGGCGTTCTCCTCCGCGCCGTGGCGACGCAGAGCCGGTTGCCCGTCAAGCCTGTTGTCGAGGATGGATTTGACCGAAGCGTAGGTCAGGGCTCCGGCCTGAAGCGCCCGTAGGCAGGCTGCCTCGAGGCGCGGCGCACCAACGGTCTTGCTTAATCGGACCACGCCCATGCAGGTCCTGAAGCCCTGTTCCGGATGCGGCCTTTTCTCCAGGACCATCTGGCAGAACATCTCGGTTGAAGCGCCGACGCCGCGGGCGTCGCGCAGGATTCTGTCGATCGTCCAGTCGGCGT
>CAIZEE010000318.1 GCA_903931835.1 uncultured Elstera sp. | reverse complement strand
CATGGCGAGGTCTGCCCCTATGTCAGCTCGTTCCAACGAACCACCGAAACCGATTGGCTGGCGCATTGCGGCAGCGGCCCGACCTACCGGGTCTATGCCGATGCACAAGATCGCGTGCAAGTTGTCAGGCGATAGCTTCTCTTCCGGATCGATTTCGACTATAGGACAACGGGTTGAGTTTTCCGGTTCGGGTCTGTGCTTTTAGCACTGCGACGCCGTGTCGCGCGCGGGCCGGGCGAGCCGGCACTAGATTGCTCTCGCGCGACCAAAATAGGCGATATGAGCCGCCACGCAGGGATGCTCCGGTTCGGAGCGGTGAAAGAGGGTAGCCATGGCTTCACATGCTGAGACAATCAACGGTTCCGGGGGCGGCGAACAAAGCCGGCGCGATTTCCTGACGCTGGCGGCAGGCGCTGTCGGCGTGGGCGGGGTGGCGGCACTCGCATGGCCCTTCATCAACAGCATGAACCCGGCGGCCGACGTGCTGGCGCTGGCCTCGATCGAGGTCGATATCTCGAGCGTCAAGACCGGGCAGGCGATCACGGTCAGCTGGCGCGGCAAGCCGGTCTTCATCCGCAGCCGTACGGCAGAAGAGATCAAAGCGGCGGTCGATGTCGATCTGAAGTCATTGCCCGATCCGGCCCCCGACAGTGCGCGCGTCAAGAAGCCGGAATGGCTGGTTGTCATCGGCATCTGCACGCATCTGGGCTGCATTCCCAAGGGCCAGAAGATCACCGAACCCCGAGGCGAATATGGCGGCTATTTCTGCCCCTGCCACGGTTCGCAATACGACACGGCGGCGCGTATCCGCAAAGGCCCGGCTCCCAGGAACCTGGACCTGCCGGATTATGCCTTTATCACCGATACAAAGCTGAAGATCGGCTGAGGAGCTTTTGAGCATGAGCGACGCCACCAATGACGGTATGCGTAAATACGGGCTGGTGCGCTGGGTCGATGACCGGCTGCCCTTCGTCGAGATACTTGAACACCATGTGCTGACCTATCCGACCCCGAAGAACCTCAATTATTTTTGGAATTTCGGATCGCTCGCCGGCATCGTGCTCGTGATCATGATCGCGACAGGTTTGTTCCTGTCGATGCATTATGTGCCGCATGTCGACTACGCCTTTGCCAGCGTTGAGGGCATCATGCGCGACGTCAATGGCGGGTGGCTGCTGCGCTATATGCACATGAACGGCGCGTCGATGTTCTTCATCGTCGTCTATATCCACATCTTCCGCGGGCTGTATTACGGCTCCTACAAGGCGCCGCGCGAACTCTTGTGGATGCTCGGCGTCGTCATCCTGCTGTTGATGATGGCGACCGCGTTCATGGGCTATGTGCTGCCCTGGGGCCAGATGAGCTTCTGGGGCGCCACGGTCATCACCAATCTGTTCTCAGCCTTGCCGATCGTCGGACCCAGTATCGTGACCTGGCTATGGGGTGGCTTCGCTGTCGGCGACCCGACGTTGAACCGCTTCTATTCGCTGCACTTCATCCTGCCCTTCGTGATCCTGGCCGTGGTGCTGCTCCATCTGGTGGCGCTGCATACCAAGGGCTCGAACAATCCGCTCGGCATTGATCTCAAAGGCCCGCAGGACAAGATCCCATTCCACCCCTATTACACGATCAAGGATCTGTTCGGGCTTGGCGTGTTCGGCATCGTCTATGCCGCGCTGATTTTCTTCTCGCCTAATCTGATGGGCGAGCCGGACAACTACATCATGGCGAACCCGCTCTCGACCCCGGCGCATATCGTGCCTGAATGGTACTTCCTGCCGTTCTACGCGATCCTGCGTTCGATCCCGGACAAGCTCGGCGGCGTGTTGTGCATGTTTGGCGCGATCGCGGTGCTGTTTGTGCTGCCCTGGCTCGATGGCTCTAAGGTCCGCAGCGCCAATTTCCGTCCAGTCTTCAAATGGGCGGTCCTGCTGTTGTTGCTCGATTGCCTGGTGCTCGGCTTCATCGGCGGCAAACCGCCTGAGGGCAATTATGTCCTGATCGGACGGCTCGCGACCGCTTATTACTTCTTCCACTTCCTGATCCTGGTGCCGTTCCTCGGACGGTTTGAGAAGACGCGTCCGTTGCCAACATCGCTCGGCACTCCAGTTCTAGGCGCCGTCGGCGGGGGGACGCATTAAATGGTGCAGCCAATGTTCAAAGCCGCAGCGGCCGCGCTGATCGCCGGCGCGATGGTTCTCGTGACGGCCAACCTGTCCTTCGCCGAGGATGAGGCGCCCGGAGCGTTCAAGGAAATCGAACTGCCAAAAGTGCCATGGACGTTCTACGGCGTTCGCGGCACGTATGATCTGGCTCAGCTGCAACGCGGTTATCAGATTTACAAGGAAGTCTGTTCGGGCTGCCATTCGATGAATCTGATGGCCTACCGCAATCTCGGCGGCGGCAAGGGCATCTCAGGCGGCGACAAGGATCCCGAAGGCATCGGTTTCTCGGAAGCCGAGGTGAAGACCATCGCAGCCGACTACAAGGTTCCTGCTGAGCCGAACGATGCCGGCGAGATCGTTGAGCGCACGGCGCTGCCGAGCGATCATTTCGTCAAGCCGTTCCCCAACGAGCAGGCCGCGCGCGCGGCGAATAACGGCGCGTTGCCACCCGATTTCTCCCTCATCGCCAAGGCGCGTGAGGGCGGGCCGGATTACATCCACGCGCTGCTGAACGGCTACACCGATCCGCCCGCCGGCGTGAAAATGAATGACGGCATGTACTACAATAAGTATTTCGCCGCCGGCCAAGGCCAGATCGCCATGCCGCCGCCGATCGGCGACAATGCGGTCACTTATGCCGATG
>CAIZEE010000317.1 GCA_903931835.1 uncultured Elstera sp. | reverse complement strand
CACGACAATGCCTACGCCATCGGCGCGATCGATTTCACCGGCGATATGCCGATCATCTTGGGCCCCGACGGCCCGAGCCTCGGCGGCTTTGTCTGCCCGGCTGTTATCGCGCGCACCGAATTATGGAAGACCGGCCAGCTTCGCCCCGGCGACCGGGTGCGCTTCCGCCCCCTTTCGATATCGGAGGCTGTCGCCCGTCACGAAACGCCGACAGCGCCGCTGCCAGCGAATCCGGTCCCGGCCCCCGCTTCGGCGATTGCGGGCAGCTTTGACGATCTGCCGGTCAAGGTGGTCTATCGCCTGCAGGGCGACGACAATCTGCTGATCGAATACGGGCCGATGATGCTCGATATCGGTCTGCGTATCCGCGTGCATCTACTGATGGAGGCAGTACAGAGCGCCAAGCTTGCCGGCATCATCGAGATGACCCCCGGCATCCGCTCGCTGCAGATCCATTACAACAGCGATATCCTGGCGCTGCCCGAGCTTCTCACCGAATTGGAGCGGCTGGAACGCGCGCTCCCCGCAATCGATGAAATTGACCTGCCGAGCCGGATCGTGCATCTGCCGGTCAGCTGGAATGACGAGCAGGCGCAGCTTGCCATGCGCAAATACCAGGAGCTGGTGCGCCCCGACGCGCCGTGGTGCCCGTCCAATATCGAGTTCATCCGTCGTATCAACGGGCTGGGCTCGATCGAGGATGTGAAGCGCATCGTCTTCGATGCGAGCTATCTGGTTCTAGGGCTGGGCGACGTTTATTTAGGGGCGCCGGTCGCAACGCCGATCGACCCCCGGCATCGTCTGGTCACAACCAAATACAACCCGGCCCGCACCTGGACGCCCGATAACGTGGTCGGCATCGGCGGCGCTTATCTGTGCATCTACGGTATGGAGGGACCCGGCGGGTATCAGTTGTTCGGCCGCACCATCCAGGTGTGGAACAGCTGGCGTACGACAGAAGTGTTCCAGCCGGGAACGCCATGGTCGCTTCGCTTCTTCGACCAGATCCGCTTCTATCCGGTTTCGGCCGATGAACTCGCCTTCGCCCGCGCCGCCTATCCGTTCGGGCGCTATCCCATCAAGATCGAGGAAACCCGCTTCCGCTGGGCTGATTACGCCACATTTCTCGACGCGAACGCGCCATCCATCGCCGCCTTCAAACACACCCAGCAAAGCGCCTTTGAGGCCGAACGCCAGCGTTGGGCTGAAGCCGGGCTTGATCAGGTCGTGGATGACGCTGGCGCACCGGCGGCGGCCGAGGGCGATCTTGGCCTGGCGGAGGGCTTGAGCGCCGTCGAGTCGCCGATACCGGGCAATGTCTGGAAGATCCTGGTGCAGCCGGGCGATGTCGTTACCGCCGGCCAGAGCATCATCATCGTCGAATCGATGAAGATGGAAATCTCCATCGACACAATGGTCGGCGGCACCATCCGCGAGTTGCGCTGCCAGCCCGGCCGCCCGGTCAGATCGGGCCAGGCGGTTGCGATTATCGAGGAAACTTAAGAAACAGCGGCGTGCGGACGGATGCTGGCACGAAACACAATGGCGCCATCCCTGGTATCCACCGCCGGAAGGGGTTCATCGCAAATGTCGTCGCGCTCGGCAATGAGGGCTGAGCCGACAGGAAACACCTCGCCATCCGCCAAGCTCGCCTCGCCATCGAGGCAAACGGCGATGAAGGCCATCGCCTGCACATCGGCGGAAAAGTGCCCCGCAGCCCGCTCCAGCGACGTCGTGAACTCCCAATCGCGGCGATCGACCATCAGATTGAGGTCGCGCGTCGGGCCGGAAATGGCGTGGGCTCGTATCGGATCCTCGCCAGCAAAGCGCAGGCTTTGAAATCGGCAGAGCGTCGTCTCGCCGGCAAGCGGGGACGTGAGGACGATGCCATTGCCTTCGATGACCGTCAGATGGCGCTCGATATTCGGGAAAATCGAGAACGGCGCGTCGGCCCCGATCTCGGCAATGCTCAAACGCCAGGAAGCGACGCCAGACGGCCGGTCGCCGCGTGCGATCTCCCAGCTGGTGCCGAGACCGTTCTTCCAGGTCATGCGATTGAAGTCTGAGTTCGCGACCAAGCGTATACGCCAGGTCATGACAGGAATCCGCCGATAGGGAGCATCAAGGCGTCCTCCTTATAATTATTCTAGGGATAATAGGATTTTGCTGCGCTGCGTCAATTGCGCTGGTTAGCAAAAGCGCCCGCTAATCCGCTACCGCTTGAAAAGCGAGCGCTAAGATAACATTGTACCGGCTTAACTCGGTTGTTTGGGACAAATGACATGCCATCACCGCACAATAAAAAGATCGCGGCGTCCGCGATCATCGCCGGCATCCTGGCCGCAGCGGCTGCCTTCGCAGCCCCACCCGCCGCACCCGACGTTTCCAACGCCCAGATCGTGGTCGTTCCGCACCCCTATGATGAGGATGCCGATGCCCATGCTCAGGTCGCAGCCGCACTTGCTGCAGCAAAGCTCAACGGCAAGCGCGTGCTGCTCGATTTCGGCGGCAACTGGTGCCTTGACTGTAAGGTACTGGCCGGCCTGATGGAGATCGAGCAGGTCAAACACTTCATGAAAGAGCATTATGAAGTGGTCTCGATCGACGTTGGCCGTTACAAGAAGAACATGGATATCGCGGCAGACCATGGCATCACAGTCAAGGGTGCTCCGACCGTGCTGGTGCTCAATGCCGATGGCACGCTGGTGAATGCGACAAATTCGCAGGATCTGACCGATGCCCGCCATATGAACCCGCAAGGCATCGCGGATTATCTGGCGCAATGGGCGCCGGCCAAGTCAGGCAGCTAGGTAAATACATCGGGTGCGTTCTGGAGGCGGCGTTGAGCGATAATTTCGATGTGCACGCCTTCAGATCGCATTTCCGGTCGCTGCCGTCGCTCGTCTATCTGAACAGCGGGTCATACGGACTGCTATCGAATGCCGTCGCGGGCGCTTTCGAGCAGTACCTGCAAACGCGCATCGCCGTCGGTGCCGATTGGGGTGGCTGGGTCGGCTTGCTTGAAAAGACGCGCACGCTGATGGCGAGCCTGCTGCAGGTCGACAGCGACGAGGTGGCGATCACCGGCTCCGCCTCGGCCGGTCTTAATGCGATCGCCAGCGCCTTCACTTTCAGCGGGTCGCGCAACAAGCTGATCGTTTCCAATTTCGACTTCCCGACCAGCGCCCAGATCTGGCATGCGCAGGAGCCGTTTGGCGCCTCGGTCGTCCATGTCCCGGAAGCCGAGGATGGGATCCTCCCGCTCGAGCATTTCGAGCGCGTGATCGATGAGACGACGGCCTTGGTCGTGCTGTCGCAGGTCTGCTACCGCCATGGCGGACGAATTCCCGACGATGATATCCGCGCAATCGCGCGGATGGCGCATGACAAGGGCGCGCTTGTTCTGCTCGACAGCTACCAGATCATCGGATCGGAGCCGATCCATCCGCGCACGCTCGACGTCGATTTCTGCGTCGGCGGCATGTTGAAATATTTGCTGGGCACGGCCGGGATCGGGTTCGTCTATGTCCGCGGATCATTGATCCAGCAGCTTTCGCCCAGAGCATCCGGCTGGTTCGCGCAGGCCGACATCCATGCGATGAATATCTTCGCCAATGATCCAAGCCTGACCGCGCGCCGCTTTG
>CAIZEE010000316.1 GCA_903931835.1 uncultured Elstera sp. | reverse complement strand
TGCGGCCAGAGTGATCACGACGGAGACGACGAATGCCTATCGGTACGGTAAAGTGGTTTAATACGCAGAAGGGCTTCGGCTTCATTGCGCCGAACGACGGTTCGAAGGATGTTTTCGTGCATATCTCGGCGGTCGAACGCGCCGGTATGACGACGCTTGTCGAAGGCCAGTCTTTGAGCTTCGAGATCGTAACCGAACGCGGCAAGACGGCCGCAGGCAATCTCGCCAAGGCTTAAAACCGCCAGTCCGGAAGGGGCCCGTTCGGCGCCCCTTCTACTCTGTTCCCCGGATATTACCGTGACGCGTCGAACCTGGGTTCGGGGCGATTGAGCGGTGTTGCCGGTTCCGGATCGTCAAAACTGGCGCGCCGGCCGAGCGGTGCGATAATCCGCATGATGACGCCGGATGCCACAACCAGCGTCCACACCCCGATCGTGATCAGCACCCAAAGCGGCAATGCCGATTCCCAATGAGCCTCCTGGGGCGGCGACGCTGGCGGGGGCTGTCCTGCATCCTCGCCCGGTGGCGGGGTGACCAGCGGCGAGCTGCTGGTGAAGCGGTTGGCGATAGGTGGGGGCAGATCAGCGCCGCCTTTATGGAAATCCGGCACGGATTGAGTGCCCGACAGCGATTGTGAGTCGACGCTTTCGGTCGGCATGGCGAGCGGCTTGGCCGGCGGGGCGGCGGCTTGACGGCGCTGTTCCGGCGTCATGGTCGGCGGCACCATTAGCGAGTGGCCGACCTGAGTATCGCGCACGGTGCGCAATGCCTCCAGCGTCTGATCGTCGATCTCGCCGGTCGCGGGCAGATTGTGGGTGCGCTGGAATTCCTGAAGGGCCTTGGTGCTGCGCGGCGTCACCAATCCGGTCGGGCGTTCGGGATCGAGGTTGAGCAATTGCAGGATCTTCTGCGCCTCCTGCAGTTTGGCGTCCTGCGCCATGGAGGGCGTGGCGCCAAACATGCACAGCGCCATGCCGATCAGGACAAGCCGCATCCTCATACTCTTCCTCACTCCTGTGAAGCCGCTGCGATCGCCTGGAGATAGCGGCTGACCGCTTCCCCCAGACCATACCATAACGCATCAGCGGTCAAAGCGTGACCAATCGACAATTCTGCCGGGCGGATGGCGCGGACCAAGGCACCCAGATTTTCCGTGGTAAGGTCGTGGCCGGCATTGATGCGCAAACCAAGCCGCCTCGCGGTATCCGCCGCCTTTACCAGACGCGCCAGCTCAACCGCCCCCTCCGGCGCGCCATAATGCTCGGCATAGGGGCCGGTGTAGAACTCTACCGCCTGGACACCGCTGGCGGCGACCAACTCGACCGCGGCGGGATCGGATTCAACGAAAACCGCGACGCGGGTTTTGGGCTGAAACCGGCGCACGGTCTCGATCAAGGCCGCCTGATCGTCGGTTTTGTTCCAGCCCCGGTTCGAGGTCTTCTCCCCCGGCTGCACTGGCACCACTGTGAATTGATGGGCACCGGCAGCCAGCGTCGCCTCGATCAGATCGCGCCTGATATCGCCCTCGATATTCAGTTCAATGTGGCCGGCGCGCACCGGCTCCAGCGCCGCAAACGCCGCGATATCGGACAGCCTCGCATGTCTCGCATCGGCCCTCGGATGCAGCGTCAAACCGCCGGCCCCCGCCTCGATCACGATATGGGCGGCGGTCAGCAGATCGGGCGTATTGCCGTCGCGCGAATTGCGGATCAGCGCAACCTTGTTCAGGTTGCAGCTCAACATCGTGGTCATCGTGCCCTCATTAACCCGCTGGCGATCGCCTCATCTGCATTCATAATGATTAAATATGGCAATCGGTTGGTAGGGTGAAAGCGTGTCGGTGAGTGCGGTAAGTCCAAAACGTTTGTTTTCGGTACGCCCCTGGCGACGCCGTCTGGTGTTCTGGCTGGGCGCCATCGTGGTTGGCGCGGTCAGCGTGTTGTTCGCCGAATTGTCCAATTGGGCGCAGGACACGTTCCAATCGGCCTATCGCTTTGCCTGGTGGCTGCCCCTGGTGATAACGCCCACGGGATTTGTCCTGTGCGCCTATCTGGCCCGGACGGCATTCGATGGCGCGCAAGGCAGCGGCATTCCGCAGGTGATCGCCGCCCGGTCGTTCCGAACCACGGCCGCGCGCGAGGCGTTGCTGTCGCCCAAATTGATGGCCGGCAAGATCGGACTGACCATAGTCGGCCTGCTATCGGGCGCCTCGATCGGACGCGAAGGACCGACCGTCCAGATCGGTGCGGCGATCATGCTGAAGATCGCGGCATGGGGCGGTCTCAGACATGCCAAGGGGATCATCCTGGCGGGATCGGCCGCCGGCATCGCGGCCGCCTTCAACACCCCGCTCGCCGGCATCGTCTTCGCGATCGAGGAATTGAGCCAATCCTTCGAGCATCGCACGACCGGGCTGGTGCTCTATGCCGTGATCATTGCCGGGTTGGTGTCGCGGGCTCTGGTCGGCAACTACACCTATTTCGGCACTCTGCAAGGTGCCGTATCGGCCTGGGCGGATTGGCGCATGGTGATCGCCTGCGGTGTGGTCGGCGGCTTGGCGGGCGGCGGCTTCAGCCGGGCCATGCTGGTTTTTGCGCGGCGTATCAAGCGGCTGCCGGTGCTCCTGCCAGGCCACTTGCCGCCGCTCGCCATCGCCTTCGCCGGTGGGTTGGCGATCGCCCTGCTCGGCATCGCGACCGATGGCGCGACTTTCGGCACCGGCTATGAACAGGCGCGCGCGGCCGTCGAGGGGCAGAGTCTAAGCGGCGTCTTCTGGCCGGCGAAGCTCGCCGCCACATTGGTCGCGGCCTGTTCGGGCATACCGGGCGGCATTTTTGCGCCGTCGCTTGCTGTCGGTGCCGGGCTCGGATCATGGCTCGGCTGGTTGCTGGGGGCGAGTTCGTCGAGTCTCGCCGCCGTGCTCGGCATGGCCGGGTATTTCTCCGGCGTGGTGCAGGCGCCGCTAACCGCCTTTGTAATCATTCTCGAAATGACCGGTAGCACGGCCAATGTCATCCCGCTGATGATCGCTGCTGCCCTCGGCTACGGCGTCTCCTCACTGATCTCGACACCGCTTTATCGCGGGCTGGCGGAGGGCTTCATAAAGTCGGTCGGTGCGGCACACCCACCGGTGAAACGGTGAGTCGGATCACGCACTTATCAGGATTCTCTGACGATTCGTGTTAACCGATGTTAACCCCTCGGAAACCTTGTTGCGATTAGACTTCGCCGGCTCTAAAGATAACCGGCAACCGTAAGGCTGATTGCCATGACCGTATCGACTTCCGCTCTCGCCAATCCGAACCGCAACGCTGCCAATGGCGACGCCAAGAGCGGCACCCAGAAGATCGCCGGCTATAATGTCGACTCGTCCGTGCTGTCGAGCATCAAGCTTGCCAGCCGCCAGACCGGTGTCGATTTCGGCTATCTGATGGCGCAGGCAGCGCAGGAGAGCAGCTTTCAGCCGAATGCGCAGGCATCGACCAGCAATGCGACCGGGCTGTATCAGTTTCTTGAGTCGACCTGGCTCAACATGGTCAAGCAGCATGGCGCCGATCATGGCCTGGCCGGCCTGGCGCAGAAGATTTCGACCGGCAGCAACGGCCAGTTGACCGTGTCCGACCCGGTGGCCAAGCAGCAGATCCTGGATCTGCGCAAGGACCCGCATGTCTCGGCCGTGCTCGGCGCTGAATTCGCGCTGTCGAACAAGGAAGAGCTGGAACACTCTCTCGACCGCAAGGTTGGCCCGACCGAGCTCTATCTCGCCCATTTCCTAGGCGCCAATGGGGCAACCAAATTCCTGCAGGCGATCGATCGCAATTCCGGTCAATCGGCCGCGTCGCTGATGCCGCAGGCCGCCGCCGCGAACAAGGCCGTGTTCTACAATCCCGAAACCGGTCAGGCGCGTACGGTCGGCGATGTCTACAAAATGTTCAGCCGGTCGATCGAGAGCAACACCAAGGCCTTTGCCTCGGCCGATGACGGCGCACCCGTCGTGGTCCAGGCCTCGACCAGCCCGAAGGCGGCGTTTGCCCCCGGCCTGACGCGGCGCGCCAATTTCGTGACCGGGACAACGGGTTCGCAGGTTGATGAAGCACTGGCCAGCACGTCCGGCACCAATAAAGGCCCGACCATCGATCTGATGACGCTGCTATCGCTGGTCCAGCTCGGCTCTGCCAGTGACGACAAGTCGGATGACGGCAGCAAGACCGATAATCACTCCACCGCAGCGCGCGCGGCAGTCAATCAGGCCTATCGCAGCAATCCCCGGACGACCGAGACCTATTAAGGCGGTGTCGATTTAGGCGCTAGAAGGGTCTAGCGGCCGCGGCGGCGATGGCGTTCGTGGTGCCAGCCCTTGAAGCGGCGTTTGTCCGACGCGACACGAGCCATAGTACGGACGCTGGTCACGATCGCCGAGATACGGTGGATGGTGCGCATTGACTGCCTCAATTCCACTTGGTCCAACTAGGCGCCACGGATAGCAGAACCGCATGGCGGTCTGATGACGGGATTGCTTCACATTCGTGACTGCAACACCCCACAGAACCCGTATGCGCCCGTATCGGTTCCCTGATTCCGCCCCATCACCTGATCGAGATTAAGCGCAGGCATAGCCGCCGCCCGCCCGTATTAGGCCTGGAAACATTCTCACCCGCTGGCGGGGCAGGATGACGAGGCTGGCATCGCGCAATCGTGTCTTCATTCACTCGAACTGGCGATCGGGCGGGACCTATTTCTGGTCCAAATTCCGCCTTCACCAGGCGGTCTATGGCTATTACGAACCGCTATTCGAGGGGCTCGCCCGCATCTCGGCGGCGACGATCCTGACAGATCGCTCGTGGAGCGCGCTTGGGCATAACCTGACAGCACCGAGCAAGCTCGAATATCTGCCGCATCTCGACGCCCAGGGCGTTGCGGGCTTCCCGGTCGACTATTGCTATGGCGGCTATTTCCTGTCGCCCAGGGATGAAGCGCCAGAGCTGCAGAGCTATTTCGCCCAGCTGATAGAATTCGCCGATGCCCAAGCAAAAATCCCCGCCTTCGGCATGGTGCGCTCAGGATTGCGGATCGGTTGGTTCAAGGCGCGCTTTGGCGGCTGTCATATCGCGATCCGGCGATCGCACCGGCATCGCTGGATTTCCTATCTGCGCCAGGCAGCGCAAGGCGGCCCCTATTTTCTCGAACGCGGCCTGATCATTGTCGGTCGCAACCGCGATCATCCGGCTTTGGCAGGGTTGCTGGACCTGCTCGACCTGCCCGATCTCGGCCGCGCCCGCGCGCATGAAGAACACTATCGGGCGGCGATGGCGACGTTCAGCGTGCCCCGGCACTATGTCATTTTCGCCTATCTCGCCCGGCTGCAGCAGATCGAAGCCGAACGCCACGCTGATCTCCTCATCGACCTCGATCAGGTGACACGCGACGCAAAAGCCGCGAGGGCTGCGGAGGATCGGCTAACAGACCTGACCGGGCTCGATCTGGCGCTCGGCGACTGCGTCCTGCCACGCTACGACGATGTACTGCCCCGCTGGTCCGGCTTCTATGACGAAATCGATACCCATATCTTCAAGGCGGTGGATGCGGCGGCGATGCGATCAGACGCTTGTGTGACTCAAGGACCGTTGATTTAGCCCCGAGATTGACCTAACGCTGGGTAATCACGAGGGCTTGAGGAACAACCATGTCTGAAGAGCTGCGCCACCCCAAATTATCGGGCCTGTTGGCGTATTGGATGGCCAAGCGCACCGGCGAGGCGCTGCCGTCCAGAAGCGATATCGATCCGCTGGAAATGGCTGAATGGCTGGGCAATCTGGTGCTGATCGACGTGCTGCCAGATGGCGATTTCCGCTACCGCCTCTACGGCTCCAACTTTGTCGTGACATTCGGCAAGGAAATGACAGGTCATTCGATCAGCGAGCTGGAGCCCGCACAACAGGCCGTCATTCGCGAGGAATATGACCGGGCGCGTCTCAGCCGCAGCCCGACCGTGCGCCGCTATACCGCCGATTTTGAAGTGGCAACGCTGGTCGCGGGATATGATGGGGAGGAACACGCCACCTGGGAGCGGTTGGTCCTGCCGCTCGCGAGCGACGGCGTGACCGTCGATATGCTGCTGATCGGGGCCTATAAGCTTAATGAGTAGGCGGTACCGGCGGCGGCGTGATCGGTGACGGCGTGTTCTCCGGCGTCAGGATGGTGGTGTTCACCGATTGCTGCTTGATCTGCGAATAAAGCCGGTCGACCTCGCCATTATCCACGGCTCCCGGACTCGATCCCTTCGCATTGCGATCATGCGCCAGACGCTCGTCGATTTCCGCCTGGGTCGGTTGATGCTTTACGCCGTTTTCGATCGGCCCGCCATGCAGCAGATCATCGGGTTCGCGCGTCGGATAATTCTGCGCAGGCGCCACAGCGATAGCGGTCAGCAAGCCCGCAGCCACCGAGAATGCAATCAGCCTTCTGTCCATCCTGCCCTCCCTTGATCAGGCGGCGAAGCCCATCTGTTCGCCGAAATTATTGCCATCTTGTGGACTAAACTCCTGATCACACGACTCGATCCTGCCTCACCAGCCGCTAGTTTTTCCAGTGCTGATTAAGGCGTGTTGCAGCCGGTAGCCCTGCCTGCCCGTAAGTTGAGCGATCTGGTTGCGTGGGGGGCATGATGAGGCCGGCCTCGCTGCCTCGCTTGCCGCAACAGCACCCCGGAACAAAGCGCAGGGTTGCGCCATTCTGTGATGTTCAGTACCGGAACAGCCATATCGGCCAGGGTGGTACTGGCATGACGGTTGCACCGTCCGATTGTCCGGTTCATGGTAGCCGAAAGGGGGTCAACTCGGATGCGCAACCAGCCGGCTTCACGCAGCGCTCTGCCGTTTGACGAGATGCATCTGCCGGATGGCGGATGGCGCTCAGCCTATGACGGTCTGGCCAAATGGATGGCCGGCATGCCGATCGCCGACCTTGCCCGCAAACGCGAGGAAGCGAACATCCTGTTCCGTCGCCTCGGCATCACCTTCGCGGTCTATGGCGAGGGCGGTGATACCGAGCGTCTGATCCCGTTCGATCTGATCCCGCGCGTGATTTCGGCCGGCGAATGGTCGGCGCTGTCGGCCGGCCTGATCCAGCGGGTCAAGGCGATCAACGAGTTCCTGCACGACATCTATCACAACCAGGACATTCTGAAATCCGGCAAAATCCCGAGGGAGCTCGTGCTGCAGAACGAGCAATTCCGCCCTGAGATGGTCGGGCTCGACCTGCCCTGGCGGCATTACACCCATATCGCCGGCATCGATATCGTGCGCACGGGCGAGGGCGAGTTCTATGTGCTGGAGGATAATGTTCGCACGCCGTCCGGCGTCTCCTATATGCTGGAGAACCGCGAGGCGATGATGCGGCTGTTCCCGGAATTGTTTAGCCGGCACCGCGTCGCCCCGGTCTCGCAATACACCGACGAGTTGCTGAAAACGCTGCGCTCGGTTTCGACCGAACGGCACCGGGACGATCCGACCGTCGTGCTGCTGACCCCCGGCGCCTATAACAGCGCCTATTTCGAGCATGTGTTCTTGGCCGAGCAGATGGGCGTCGAGCTGGTCGAGGGCCAGGACCTCGTGGTCAAAGACAATTTCGTCTATATGAAGACTTCAGCCGGCCTGGTGCGCGTCGACGTCATCTATCGCCGCATCGACGACGCGTTTTTGGACCCGCTCGCCTTCAACCCGAAATCGGCGATCGGTGTCCCCGGCCTGTTTTCCGCTTATCGCGCCGGCAATGTGCAGCTCGCCAACGCGATCGGCACCGGCATCGCCGACGACAAGGCAATCTATACGTTCGTGCCGGAAATGGTGCGGTTTTATCTCGGCGAAGAGCCGATCCTGCGCAATGTGCCCACATATTCGCTGCGCAACCCGGATGACCTCGCCTATGTGCTTGAGCATCTGGATGAGCTGGTCGTGAAGGAGGTGCATGGCTCCGGCGGCTACGGCATGCTGGTAGGCCCGCATGCCAGCAAGGCGGAGATCGAAGCTTACCGGGCGCGTATCCTGACCGAGCCGTCGATGTTCATCGCCCAGCCGACGCTTGCTTTGTCGACTTGTCCTACCTTCTGCGACGACAAGGTGGCGCCCCGCCACGTCGATCTGCGGCCCTTCGTGCTGGTCGGCGATACGCTGACCCTGGTGCCGGGGGGGCTTACCCGTGTCGCCATGCGCGAGGCCTCGCTGGTGGTGAATTCGAGCCAGGGCGGCGGCACCAAGGACACCTGGATATTGGAGAGCTGAAGCTGTGCTGAGCCGGGCCGCAGATAGTCTCTATTGGATGGCGCGTTATATGGAGCGGGCGGAGAATGTCGCGCGCATCCTCGATGTCTGCTACCGCATGTCGCTGCTGCCGGGCGATGCCGAGGACCAGCGCACGCAGTGGGAATCAGCATTGAACATCTCTGAGACCGACGAGGCGTTCAAGGCGACCGGGCTTGAGATCAACGCGCGCAACGTCATCGAGTTTATGGCGCTCAACCCGGATAACCCGTCCAGCATCCATTTCTCGATCCGGGCTGCGCGCGAGAACGCGCGCGCCATGCGCGTGCAGATCACCACCGAAATGTGGGAGGCGATGAACTCGACCTGGCTCGAGATGAAGGACTTCACCTATGGAAGGCTGGAGACGATCGGCTTCCGCCTGTTCTTCGATTGGGTAAAGGAACGCAGCCACCTGTTCCGCGGCGTCACTTTCGGCACGATGCAGCGCGACGAGGCGTTCCGCTTCAATCGCCTGGGCACGTTTTTGGAGCGTTCCGACTGCACCGCGCGCCTGCTGGACACCAAGTACCACGTGCTGCTGCCGACGCCGAGCGATGTCGGCGGTGCGGTCGATTACCACCAATGGGGGGCGCTGCTGCGCTCCGTCAGCGGCTTCCAGGTCTATCGCCGCATCTATCGCGACGTGATCAAGCCGATGAACGTCGCCGAACTCCTCATCCTGCGCGAGGACATGCCGCGCTCGCTGCACGCCTGCTTCGCCGAGATCACCGAGATCCTGAACGGGCTGCGCGCCCTGCACCACCGTGACTATGCCTGCGCGAGGCTCGCCGACGAAGTCTATGGCCGCCTGCGCTATGGCCGCATCGAGGACATTATCAGCTACGGCCTGCACGAATATCTGTTGAAGGCGATTGAGGCGAACGAGGCGTTGAGCCTGGCGATCGCCAGAGATTTCAATATGCCGGTTTAGAGGAGCGGAACTCTCGCCAAGCGCATTTGGACCCCGACGAAACTATTTTTCTTCCGCCTCGTTGTTGGTCTCGCGGAGGGCATGAGTGGCCATACAATACACTCTGCTCAGCGCTTCGGCTTCGGACATCTCCGGCGGCACGAATAGGCGGACGAGGCGTTGCGGCAATAGAAGTTTGCAGCAAGTCCATTCCGACATCTGACCGAGGACCTTCGCCACACGCACATCATCGATCACAGCTTGGTCAAAAAGCCGCCTTAGCCTTTGCCTGTATAGCGCTCGAAAAATCAGGGCTTATATTTCCCAAAAACTGCCGCAACCTCCGAATCGCTTGCGAAGGCGCCACGTTCTGCCTCATCAAGACCAGCCTGGATTTCTTCGAGTTCCGAGATATCTCGGCCGACATCCGGACCGAAATCGACTTCCTCGTGGAAGGTTTCAGGTTTCATTTGATTGAGAAGCGGATCGAGATCAGAACTGCTATGGCCTGGGGGTTTCGCCGACATGATTCTCCCCTCGTCGATGAATGATCCGTACCTATCCGGTTAACGCCGACACAGATTTAGCGCACTGCCGCAGGGTGCGATAGAACTTCTCGAACTCCGTTCCTTTGCATGTTCCCCGCAATATGATATCGTGGGGAACATGTTTCGAGCCGTCATCGACACCAATATTCTGACGGCCGCGCGGCGAAGCCGAACCGGTGCATCGAACGCGCTGCTCCGGGCCGCCGACGAAGGAACCTTCCGGATGCTGGTGAGCGTTCCGTTGTTCCTGGAATACGAGGCCGTGTTGACAAGGCCGGAACATCTTCTTGCGTCCCGACTGACCGAACAGCAGGTCAACGAGTTCCTTGATTACCTAGCTGGCCTCGTTGAGCCGGTGAAACTTCACTATCTATGGCGCCCGCAGCTCGGCGACGTCGCCGACGAAATGGTGTTGGAAACAGCGATAAATGGCCGAGCCGATTGCATCGTGACCTTCAATACCCGTCATTTCGCGCCGGCTGCGCGCTTCGGAATTGAGACGATCTGGCCAAACGAGGCCCTGAGGAGGATTGGGTGAGCAAAGCTAATTATTCACTGCGGCTTCAACCGTCGCTAAAGGCAGCAGCGGAGCGAATGGCCTCTGCCGACGGCACGAGCCTCAATCAGTTCATCAACGTGGCCGTAGCAGAAAAACTGTCTGCCTTGGACACGGAAGAGTTCTTCCGGTCAAGGGCGGCAAGAGGCAAGCAGGGTGCGTTCCACGCCTTCCTGGATGGTGCAGGCGATGAGGCTCCTGGCGAAGGCGACGTTGTTTCTTGACCACCTAGTGGCGCAGAGTCTAGCGATCGCAAGCGATTTCAATATGCCGGCATAGGGGCGCATCGACACCCCATCTTCCAAAGCGCTTAGGTTTATGGCATCCTAACCCATGCCGACGATCATGCGCATCGGTGGCCTCCGGGTCGCGATCTATCCGAACGACCACAGACCGCCGGATGTGCATGTGATCGGCCCGAATGGCGAGGCGGTATTCTATCTGAACGCGCCAGATGGTCCGCCGAGTTTGCGCTCGAGCAAAGGCTTTACGATGGCTGAATTGAATCGCATTGCCTCGGCGTTGATGGCTGACATCGAAAATTTGATCGCTCACTGGAACAGGTTTCATGGCAATCACTGATGACGACCGCATATCAGCGGAACGGCGGATGGAGGAAGACCTCGCCGCATCTGCCAAGGCGATTAGCGCCCGTTACGACCGGCGTGTATCGCGTATCGTGATTACGCTAGATAACGGCCTCGAATTGGCGTTTCCGCCCCGCCTCGCACAAGGATTGGAAGACGCCCCGTCGGCCAAATTGGCGAAGATTGAAATCAGCCCGTCCGGTCTAGGGCTGCATTGGCCGGAGCTTGACGCGGATTTATATGTGCCGGGATTGATCGCCGGCATCTTTGGAACCAAGCGGTGGATGGCAGCTCAACTTGGTGCCGCAGGCGGGCGGGTGCGGAGTGCAGCGAAGGCGGCGGCCGTCCGCGAGAATGGCCGCAAAGGCGGGCGACCCAAGAAAGTGGCGACGGCTTAAGCCCTGTTACGCCGCCCGCCATTAAGTGCTAGCCTCCGCCTCCGTTCACGCGTTCACGAGACCTGTCCCCAATTATGACCTATTGCGTTGCCATGTCGCTTACCGGCGGCCTTATCGTTGCGGCGGATTCCAGGACCAATGCCGGCGTTGATCAGATCGCGACATATCGCAAGCTGTGGGTGCGCCAGCAACCGG
The DNA here is from genome assembly GCA_903931835.1 of uncultured Elstera sp. Classification (GTDB taxonomy): domain Bacteria; phylum Pseudomonadota; class Alphaproteobacteria; order Elsterales; family Elsteraceae; genus CAIZEE01. Next base: position 583 of record CAIZEE010000316.1, on the reverse strand, counting down.
GCGAGCGGGTGCTGATCGTCACCACATCGGGCAACCTCGCGATCAGCCAGGCGGTGATGGAGCGGTTGGACAGGGGCATCGACGACAAGGAGGGCGGCACGTTGCTGGAGGCGCGCTCCATGCACGGCGCGGCGCGCCTGGTCGGTGCGGCCATCCGCGATGTGTTCAAGCTGGATGGCGAGGCGATGATCCGCGAGGGCACCGGGTTCAGCGTGACATTGGGCCTGGCAGGCCAGATCGCCGGCGGGCCGCAATCGCTGTTCCAGCTTTATGCCGCCGGCAATTTCATCGAGGCGAGCCAGCAGACGCCCTATTTCCTGATGGGTGAGGTCAAATACGGCAAGCCGATCATCGACCGGCTGGTGCGCTACGACACCTCGCTGAGCGACGCGATCAAATGCGTGATGGTGTCGATGGACTCGACGATCCGCTCAAACATCTCGGTCGGGCTGCCGATCGACCTGGCGGTCTATAAGAAGGATTCGCTGAAGCTCGATATCCAGCGCCAGATCGACGGCGACGACCCCTATTTCGCCAAAATTCGCGCGGGCTGGGGCGAGGGGCTGCGCCGCGCACATGCGCA
>CAIZEE010000315.1 GCA_903931835.1 uncultured Elstera sp. | reverse complement strand
TCGCGCAGTGGCGTGCTGTCCTTGTCCGGCTTTGGCACGAAGCGCAGCCGTACGCCAGGCGCCTCTTCCGCGACGCGAGCAATCAGCGCCGGTCCGGGCGTATCGACAAATCCGTCATTAGTGCGAAGCGTGAAGGTACGCGCGAGCCGCGTAAGGTCGAGCATCTCAACCGGGCGCAACATCTCCTGCGCATCCTGGACGAGCTGACCGACGCGCTCGCGCAGCTCAAGCGCTCGTGGTGTCGGCACAAGACCGCGCCCTGCCCTGACCAGTAACGGATCACCGGTTGCCCCGCGCAACCGCGCCAGCGCCCGGCTCATCGCAGACGGGCTCAGCCGCAGCTTTGCCGCCGCACGCGCAACGCTGCCCTCCGCAAGCAGGACGTCCAAGGTAACAAGCAGGTTGAGATCGGGTGTCGACATGAGGTGGAGCATAGCACGGCTGGACCGTGATGTAGCGCGAAACGCATGTATACAGTGCAAATGCTGCGCATTCCGCCATGTGATCACGAGGACTAGGTTTCGGACAGGTTTATCCGGAAGCCTTCAGAAATGGTGTGATGATGAAATCAGTCCTCGCTCAAATTGAACCAACCACTCGGGGTGCCGCGCCGGCAACGTCTCTTCGCTGGGCGCTGGTCAGCCTGTCGGTGTCCATGCTGATGCCCTCGCTTGACGCAAGTATCGCCAGTACCGCCTTGCCGGCTCTCGCCCGGGCATTCGGCGCCTCCTTCGGGCAAGTCCAGTGGATCGTCCTGGCTTATCTCCTCGCTATTACCACGCTGATCGTCAGCGTCGGGCGGCTGGGCGACATGATCGGCCGCAAGCGGTTGTTGCTCACGGGGATCGTCCTGTTCACGGCGGCTTCGCTGCTTTGCGGCTCGGCCCCCTCGCTCTGGCTGCTGATCGCCGCCCGGGCGATACAGGGACTGGGTGCTGCGGTGATGCTGGCGCTTACGATCGCCATGGCCCGCGACACGGTTCCAAAGGAAAAGACCGGCAGCGCCATGGGGCTGCTCGGCACCATGTCGGCGATCGGCACCAGCCTTGGGCCGTCGCTCGGCGGCATCCTGACAGCTGGGTTAGGCTGGCCGGCGATCTTCCTCGTCAACCTGCCGCTCGGTATCGCGAATTTCATCCTGGCATATCGCTACCTGCCCGCCGATCCAGACGAGAAGAAAACGGTCAGCTTTGATACGATCGGCACGGTTCTGCTTGCCCTCACGCTGGCTGCCTACGCCCTAGCCATGACGATGGCGCGCGGCAGTTTCGGTGCGCTCAACATGATCCTGCTGTTGGTCGCAATCTGTGGTGCAGCCCTTTTCATCCTTGCCGAGGCGAGAGCCGCCTCACCCTTGATCAGATTGACGATGTTCCGCAAGCCGGGCCTCAGCGCCGGCCTCGCCATGAGCGCCCTCGTCGCGACCGTTATTGCAACAACCTTCGTGGTCGGCCCATTCTATCTGTCCCGCGCCCTTGGGCTCAGCACCGCCTTCGTAGGCGTTACCATGTCGACAGGCCCACTCATCGCGGCCCTCACCGGCTTCCCCGCCGGCCGCATCGTTGACCGTTTGGGCACCGCCCGCACGACGATCGTAGGCCTGTTCGCGTTAGCGATCGGTTGCGTCGCCCTGTCGGTATTGCCGACGACACTCGGCGTCATCGGTTACATCGCTCCCATCGCCATCCTCACCATCGGCTACGCCTTTTTTCAGGCCGCCAACAACACCGCCATCATGACCGACGTGCAACCCGACCAGCGCGGCGTGATTTCCGGCATGCTGAGCCTGTCGCGCAATCTGGGTCTCGTTACCGGCGCGTCGGCGATGGCGGCAGTATTCGCGCTGGCGTCAGTGGCGAGCGATGTCACGACAGCGGACTCGGCTTCAGTCGCCAAGGGTACCGGGATTACGTTTGGCGTGGCGGCATGCCTGATCGCCGTCGCTCTGGCCATCTCGACGACGACCCGTCGTACAACAGGCCAGGCGTAAATCGCCCAGCCGCCAAGATGGGGGATGCGACGCGCCGCGATTTCTGACAGTTTAGCTTAATTACAAGGAGAGTGCGCACGGGCATCGCTCGGGGGCGGGCCGGATGCGACCAGGGAGGTATATCGCTTTGCCGACCTATTGGCTCTC
>CAIZEE010000314.1 GCA_903931835.1 uncultured Elstera sp. | reverse complement strand
ATGGGCAATTCCTTTGGTCTGTGCCGCTACTGGGAATGTCCCGAGCTGGAGAACATTTGTTAGGCGCTAGCGCAGGCAGTTGGCAGCATCGGAATTTACTCAGCTACCCGAACTTTCCCGCGACGTAGTTTTTGGTGCGCGTTTGCACGGGCGCGTCGAAAATCTGCCGGGTTGTTCCGGTCTCGATCAATTTCCCCAGGTAAAAGAACGAAACCTGGTCCGCGCAGCGCAACGCTTGATGCAAGTTGTGGGTTACGAGCACGATCGTCACCTCCCGCTTCAAGGCGACGATCAACTCTTCGACGGCCTCCGTGCCGCCCGGATTGAGTGCCCCGGTCGGCTCGTCGAGCAGCAGAACCTCCGGCCCCACCGCTAGCGCACGGGCGATGCAAAGCCGCTGTTGCTGGCCGCCGGACAAGGACTCGGCACTTCCGGACAGGCGGTCCTTGACCTCGGACCAGAGATCGGCCCGGGTAAGCGCCGCTTCAACACCCTGGCTGATCCCGGCATGGGATAGCGCCGGGTTGAGCCTCAGCCCGAAAGCGACGTTTTCGAAGATCGTCGTCTTGAACATGGTGGCAGACTGGAAGACCATGCCGACACGACTTCGTAACAGCTTCAGGTCCACTTGCGGGTCGAGAATATCCTTGCCATCCAGCTTTACTTCACCCGATGCACGTTCACCGGAGTATTCCTCGTAGATCCTGTTCAACACGCGCAGCAGCGTGGACTTGCCACAACCCGACGGCCCGATGATGGCGGTGATGCTGGTTGGTGGCAAATCCATCGTGACGCCGAACAGCGCCTGTTGTTGACCATAGAAGAAATCAAGGTTCCTGATCGTTATCTTGCTGGTCATTGCTGCGCCCATGCGACGATGCCCCGGGCATCCATCGCTCCCGACACGCGCTTTGCCTCGCGTCCCCCGGACAACAACACCAACGTCGGGATCGAACGTATCCCGTGCACGCCGGCCAATGCCTGCTCCGTCTCGGTATCAACCTTGAGCAAGCGCGCTTTGGGCTCCAGCAAGCGTGCAGCCTGTTCAAAGGCGGGGGCCATCGCCTTGCACGGGCCGCACCACGGCGCCCAGAAATCCACCAGCACGGGCAAGGTCCCCTTGGTGGTGTGGGCGGTAAAAGCGGTGGCGTTCACGGGCAGCGGGTGGCCGCTGAACAAAGACTTGTGGCATTTGCCACAGCTCGGCGCCTGCGCGAGCCGTTCACGAGGAACCCGGTTACTGGCGAGACAATAGGGGCAGACGACGATCTCACTCATGTTTCCCTCCGACCATCGATGGCAACTCGATCCCGGTTTACCCGCTTCATCCAGCTCGGCCCGAGGCCAGATCGATGACGAAGCGATACCGCACATCCTTGCCCTCGACGCGCAGGAATGCCTCGTCGATCTGATCCGGGCGGATAAGTTCGATCTGGCCGCGAGGAGCGGGGCGCCACCAGACTTGGCCGGGGACGACCCGGTCCACCGGCACCTGCCCGCACCGCTTGTTCGGGCAACATCCGGTCATCGGTAGATGTCGTGCGTCGCGGCGCGGTCATGGCGCCTTGCCGGGGGTGTTGGCCATCCGGATTGCCGGCAGGTTTACACGAACCGCCGGGCCGGTTGGCTGGATCGCCCAGTCGGTCGATCTGGCGACGGGTTGGACGGGAGATGGCTTGCCGGCAGCTTCGAGCGAAGCCCCAAGCCAGATGATCGTCGCGATCACGATCATGATCAATCCAACTATCCAGGCCCATCCTCTGGCGGAGGGAATTGCGCAAGCGGGATCTGGCATGGCTCGGTCTCCAGTTTGGCCTGCGTATCGGCGGTGGACGACGCCATGGATGGGGACAAGGGCAAGGGCGCCAGCGGAATTTCGGGTCCAGTCGATCCTCTAACTATGGTTTCGAGGTCCGCGAACAAAGCCACGGAATCTACTCATGGACCTTTGTGCACATGACCGATGAAAGCCCCGCAGCCGCATTCGCCCGGGCCGGGCGGCGCAGGTGATTTCCGATGCTGGTTGCACCTTGGCCCGACGCGTAACTGCCCAACAGGTCCCCGTGAAGGGGCAGATGCCGACGATCCAGGGCCGCGACGCGACCTTGTGCGCAAACAGGATGAACCCAGTGTCCAATCAAAACGAACTTGATATTACATCAGACGAGGATTTGGGTATCGGTATCATGAACCTGATAAGCATCGAAGAACATCTTTTTTTCACCGCGAACAAAACAGGTAAAGATCATTATTACGACTTGATCAATGAAATAAGAGAAATGAGAAAGGATTTGCTCAAAAAAATCGTCGTCTCCTTTGAAGGTGAAGTGTGGTGCATAAGCAAGCATCTGCTCGCCTCATCCATGCGGCTTATGGAGGTGGGAACAAAAGAATTGAAAATCAACGGAATCGCTACGGCGAAACCGTTCTTCGAGAAGTCTTACCGGCTCTTTCACATGTTCTGGGAGACAGTCCCGCAGCAACCAGAAGCAGAGCATGGCGAACAGCCAGATGCTGTCTCCTTGAAGAAAGATGTCGTAT
>CAIZEE010000313.1 GCA_903931835.1 uncultured Elstera sp. | reverse complement strand
GTCTACGGCCATTTCGGCGACAAGGCGACGCTGTTCGAGGCAACCGTGCGGGCCAAAGGCGAGGAAATGCTGGCCGGGCTCGCCGATCTTCCGGCGGTGGGCGGGCGGCTGGACGAGACGCTGACCCGGTTCGGCCAGGCGTTCATGACGATGGTCCTCGCCCCCGACATGGCGGCGATCATGCCGCTGTTGATCGTGGCAGTGTCCAAGGAGCGCGGCCTCGCCTCGCGCTTCTACGACGCGGGCCCGGGCCACACCCGCCGCGCGCTCGCCACCCTCCTTGAAGCGTCCGTCGCACTCGGCGAACTCACCCTCGCCAAGGACGGGGATGCCGCTGGGGATGCCGCCGACGATCTGCTGGCGCTCTGGCTCGGCGACATTCAGATGCGCCTGGCGCTTGGGCTGATCGAGTCGCTGAGCCCGGCCGAGATCGAGCAGCGGGCGCGGCGCGGGGTCGCCGTATTTCTGCGCGCTTACGTTTGACTCGTCCTGAAACCTAGAGTCTGATCCGTTCAAGCTGAACAGTGAATCAGATCCTATCTATAAGAAATATTGGGCGATTCACGTTTCAGGTTGAGCCAACCTGAAACGATCGCACTCTACGGCGTCGGTGCGGCGGCCGGGCTGAACAAACCGGCCTCGCCTGATTCCTCGGCCCGGCGGCGCTCAAGCTCCTGGTTATAGCGTTTGAGCGCAAAAGCCTCGGTCAGATAGCCCACCAGATGGCGGGTCTCGGCGTTATCGACCACGCCCAGCGTTTCCAGCCTGGTCGCCTCAAAGCGCAGCAAGGCCGTACGGACATTCGATTCAGGCAGCAGAAATGCCGGGGTTCCGGTCGGCAGCAACGCCGATAGCGCTGTAACCCCGGCCTGCGCATCGCGTTCGGGCGCATGGACATCGACCGGATCGACCCAGCCGAGGTAGCGCCCATCGGGACTTACCACGAAGATCTGCCTGGTGCTGCCGAGCGGCACCAGCGCACGCAACGCGGCAAGGGTGAGGTCGCCCGGGAACGGATCGACGCCGCGGCTCATCATGCTGCCGACGGTCAGATCGGCGATCCAGCCGACATCCTGGGCCCCTTGAATGCGCATGCCGCGCACATGGAAACGCCACGTCGCGAAGGAATAGCCAAAGCGCAGGCGCACCAGCGTGTTGCAGGTGAGGATGCCGACCATGACGCCGAGCGTGAGCGCAAAATCGTTGGTGGTTTCCAGCACCAGCAGCATCATCGTGACCGGCCCGCCGATGATGCCGGCCGCGACCGACCCCATGCCGACCAGCGTGTAATCGACCACATCGATCCCGGCGCCGGGAAAGAGCAGGCCCAGGATCTTGGCAAACAGGCTGCCGAACAAGGCGCCCATGAACAAGGCGGCGCTGAACAACCCGCCGCGCATGCCAGAGCCGACCGACAGCGCCGACGCCGCCAGTTTCGCGATCAGCATGCCGATCAACACCGGCAGCGCATAGCCGGTCGTAAGGCCGTAGACGATGGCGCCATGGCCGCTGCCCAGCACCTGGGGATAGACAAAGGCGATGAGGCCGACGCCAAGCCCGCCGAGCAAAGGGCGCAAAGTCTGCGGCGCCCGCCGGCGCAGCCAGGATTCGATGGACGTCACGCTTCGCATGGTGGCGATGCTCAAGCCGGCTGCACCCAGCCCCAGCACGAAAAACAGAATGTAATCATGGACCGCGAGTTCGGCCGCGCGCTCGATCTTGAAGATCGGCTGGGTCCCAAGCACGGCGCGCGAGACGAGCGCCCCGCTCAACGCCGATGCTGCAACCGGGGCAAGCGCGTTCAGCGTATAGCTGCCGATCACCAGCTCGAAGGCGTAGAACGCGCCGGCCAGCGGCGCGTCGAAGGCTGCCGCAATAGCGGCCGCCGCCCCGCATCCGACCATCAGGCGCAGATCGCCGCGCCGAAGCTGCACCCATTGGCCGAATTTGGACGCGAAGCCGGAACCCATCTGGGTATAGGCCGCCTCCAACCCGATACTGCCGCCAAAGCCGACGCTGACTACCGTCAGCAGGGACAGGTTCAGGCTGTCGATCAGCGACATGCGCCCGCCATGCAGCGCGTTCGCCTCGATCGCGTCGACGATGTCACGCGGCCGCCAGCGCCTGAGCGCCCAGGTTGCCAGGCCGACGGCAAGCCCGCCCAAAGCGGGCATGATCAGCACGCGCCAACCGTCAATTGTCTGGTTGGCGCTTAAATGCGCATCCATCGGCACCAGGAACGCGGCCGAATGCAGGAAGGACACAGCCTGTTCCAGCGCAATGACGAAGCCGCCGACAATCGCGCCTACCAGCGCCGCCAGGGCCGACAAAACCAGCTCGGAATAGCGCGTATCGGACCGAAGCGCCCTTAAAACGCGCTGAAACAATTCGGCCGGGCGATCCACTATCGCAAACGACATGACGAGGGGCTGCTTCCGGTCAGTGAGGCGGGCTTAGCCTTGCATGCCGCCTATATCACCCAACCGGCCGTTGCCGGGCACGTTAAACTTTGCTCAGCTTCCAGTGACGCCTGTCACCGGTCGGCGAATTGCCGGTCCCAGGTCGCGCGATCGGACGGGAACTTCATAACCAGATACATGCCGAGCTTGCCGTCCTTCATGATATGCGCAAGCCGCGCCGGCGGCGGCGGGAAGTTGTTCACACCCGCCTCGGCAACCATCTGCTTGGCTGCGTAATCGATCGCGCGCGAGCCGGATTCCTGCGCCATCTCGTCGACGCGCAAGCGGCCCTCGGCATCAACTTCGATGCGAATGGCAAAGCCGGTATTGGCGGCATAATAGGTTCGTAGCCGGTCACGACGGGTGAAAATCTGATCGCGTACTGCGGCCAAATAGGCGTCGTAGATTGCCGCCTCGATCCCGCCTGGACGCTCATCACCCTCCACCGCAAAGCCGGCGCGCGCGGCCTTGCCGTCCGACGGTGCAATCACCGCTTCGCTCTGCGGAATCGGGACCGGCAGCAGCGATTCGAGCTTGGCGACCTCCGCATCCTTTGCCTTGGTCGGCGGGGCCGGTTTGCGCTCGATCTCATTGGTGCGCTTGGCCGGGGCGTCGGGCGTCGGCGGGATCGGGCTCTTCATCACCGGCGCCTCGGTCAGCTTTTCCTGCTTCTTCTCGGTCGGGGCGATCTTGTCTTCCTTCGGTGCTGCCTCGTCCTTCTTGGCGGCAGCCGGCGGCTGATCCGGAGCCTCCGCCATCGCGTCGCTGGCGTGATGACTGAGATCCTCATCCGGCTTCTCCTGCGGCTTGGGAGGCGGCGGTTTCGGTTGCTGTTGTTGCTGTTGCGGCGGCCGCGGCGGCGGTGGTGGCGGGGGCGGTTGGACCAGCGTCACCTGGATGCCCTGCGGCGGCAGAGGCGGCGGCTTGGTCAGCAGGCTTTCGCCGGTCCAGAAAATCAGCAGCAGGATGAGCAGATGGAAGGTCAGCGAGATCAGCGGATCCTGCCATTCCAGATCCGCCCAGCGGCGCGGCGCGAAGCGTTCAAGCTCGTTCGGAACCGCCAGCTCCGGACCATAAGCGGCCGGCGGCGGCAACGGGATCAGCGGTTCGATCCTGGGCCTTTGCTTTTCAGCGAAATTGAACATGGACAGGAAATTGATCACTCGGATACGCGATAGCAATAACCCAAGCGAACGTCCGGCCTTCGGATTTTGGGCGTTCGCACCTTGGCCATGCGGATTCAGGACGCCTGGGGAGGTGTTACGTGTGAACCCCGGCTCTTCCTGCACATTATCGGGCGGCATCGTCATCCCGCCGATATAAGCGCCAAGTTTCGCAGCAAATCCAACTCCACCGTCACCAAACCCGTTCCCCACGGGATGCAAACCATACGCCGCCGTGCGGCATCGCGTCATCAAAACGATGGCACAATGTCGATTAAGCTTGCGTGTCACAAGATCGGCGGTGGCGAAACGCCACCGATCTAACCATTTTGTAACGCGTCGCTACCTTGACCCGCGCGCTTGCGCCACCGTTAATCGCTTTTATGCCTCTCAACTAAGGAGCCATCATGAGCCGCCTTCGCTTTGCCGCAGCCTTCCTGGCGCTGCTTCCCGTCGCTGCCTTTGCCGCTGATCCCGCGCCCACGATCGAGCTTTCCCATGTCTGGGCGCGAGCGAGCGCCAGCGCTACGGGCAATAGCGCCGCCTATGTGACGCTGCACAATGCCGGTACCACCGCCGATACGCTGATCGGGGCCGCGACCGATGCCGCCGCCAAGGCCGAGGTGCATCAGTCGAAGATGGAGAACGGCGTCGCCACGATGGCGCCAGTGCCGGCGCTTGAGATCGCACCCGGTGCGACGGTCGAAATGAAGCCAGGCTCCTATCACATCATGCTGCTCGGGCTGAAGGCGCCGCTGGCGGCCGGCCAGACCATCGCGTTGACGCTGAGCTTCGAGCATGCCGGCGCCATCCAAACCACCGCGAAGATCGAGTCGATGGGCCATGACATGAAAGATATGAAGGACATGCCGGGCATGAAGATGTAGCCGGTGGTGTTTGGCGGGCGGTACGGGGCGGGCTTCGCCCTGATCGGCGTGATGGCGGCAGCGGCCCTAGGCGGCTCTGCCGCCTGGCTTTACGCCTCATCCGCCAATCCGCCATTCGCCGACGCCGATCGGCCCGAACTGGTGGCGCGCGGGGCAGAGATCTATCAGCAGCGCTGCGCTTCCTGCCATGGCGTCCATCTGGAGGGCCAGAAGAACTGGCAACATCTGAACGCGTCCGGCCGGCTGCCGGCACCGCCGCATGACCAGACCGGCCATTCCTGGATGCATTCCGACGCGCAGCTGATCCATCTCATCAAGCACAGCGTCGCGGACGAGGCGCCGCCCGGCTATGTTTCCGACATGCCGGCCTATGAGGGCGTGCTGCCCGACCGCGATATCATCGCCGTCATTGCCTATATCAAGCATAGCTGGCCGACCGGCGTTCGCGTCTATCAGGCGCTACAGAACCCCGATAACGCCGGCATGCCTGCTACGGGGAAGGAAGATTGGCGTCTGCCCGCCGATTGTGGGGCGGAACCGTCCCGGCAATAAAGGCCTCATCACGGGATGCAGAGTCCCGGTTCCTTTCAAGAATTCTTAACTATGCGCCCGCCATGATCGTCACTCAACGGAAGCCGGGGGCGGTTGCTGTGAACACGGTGGAAATTTTTCGGACAGCACGTGTCGTCATCGACCAGCAGGGCAGCCTGGCGGCGGAAGGTTATGCCCGCGAACGCCTGCGCCTGTGCTGTGACCGCGCCGATGCCGAATCCGCCGACGTTTGGGCGCGGATTGAATCGGCGATCAGCCATATCCTGACCGTCGGCGTCGAGGGACTGTTCAACTAGTCTCTGCCTGCTAGAAACGCGCGCACCTCGACCGGCGCCCGGCAGGCGATGACGGCCTTCTTTCCCCATGCCAGCGCCTCATCCAGGTTTGCTGCTTCCAGCAGCCAGAAGCCGCCGACATGCTCAGCCGCGTGCAAATACGGTCCATCGGTGACGGCGACCTTGCCATCGGGCCCGGCCCTGAGCGATTTGGCTTGGCCTGCCGACTCCAGCCCGCCCGCGAAGACTCGGACGCCGGCAGCACTCATCTCCTCGTTCAACAGGTCGATAGCGTGGCCCATCGCCTCGTCCTCCTGAACGGCGGGGTCGTCATCGTCGGCGTGGTGAATGGCGACCAAATACAGTGTCATGACTGGCTCCCGTGACCCGCTTCGGATGGTTCCTTCAGTATAGCGGCGAACGGGCCGATCTGCGTCGATGACGACACGCTTGTAATCCGTTCCACTGCGACCACATAATTTTCAACGATTTGCATGGTGCGATCGCAAGGGGTGCCGTATCCGGGCCCTTTTTACCTGCTCGCTTGTCACAAGGGGGAGGTTGGAAGAATTGACCAGAGTTTCGCTGATAAACTCGCCGTTTTTGCTGGGTTTCGAACATGTCGAGCGCACGCTCGACCGGATCGCCAAGCACGCGGGCGAGGGCTATCCCCCCTATAACATCGAACAGATCGGCGATAACGGCCTGCGCATCACGCTGGCCGTGGCGGGGTTCCGCCAATCCGATCTGGCGGTCGAGGTTGATGCCAATCAATTGGTGATCCGCGGCAAGCAGATTGATGATCCCGACCGGATCTATCTGCATCGCGGCATCGCCGCCCGCCAGTTCCAGCGCTCATTCGTGCTGGTGGAGGGGATCGAGGTGGTGTCAGCCGGGCTCGATAACGGGTTGCTGATCATCGATCTGCAGCGCCCGCCGCCTGAATCGAAAATCCGCACGGTGGAAATCAAGACGGCCGATCCGACGCTGTCCGGCAAGACCGGCAATGCGATCACCGTCGATCAACAGTAAGGGCTGATGCGACCTCAGTCGATCAGTCAGGAAGAGGCAGTATCATGAACACCACTATCGTCGAAAAATTGCGCACGCTGTCGCCGACCGATCTGGCGTCGCTTGGTCTCAACAACATCGCCTTCGTGAAACCGGTCCTGGTCGAGGGCGAACCGGCCTTCGGTATCCACGCCGCGGACGGCACGCCCATGGCGATCATGGCCGCCCACGACCTGGCCTTCGCCGCCATCCGCCAGAACGATCTGGAACCGGTCAGCGTCCACTAAGACTGCAGGCGGCGGGGCCATTTGAGGCCCCGCCGGTCCTGTGGCGGTTACCGGATGAAGCCGG
>CAIZEE010000312.1 GCA_903931835.1 uncultured Elstera sp. | reverse complement strand
TGTTCTTTATGTGAAGTGGACGGCGGGCGCTGCACGCCGACCCTGGTGCGGTCAGCGACGCCCTGTCGCTATAGAGGGCGTTGGAAGGCAGCTCACGACCCACACCAGACACCCGTGCTTCGCCGGCCGGGGTCCGCAGTCGAGCGAGCAGCGGACACTCGCCGCAGCCTTGAGTTACAGATACGGTCCCCGGAATTAGAACCGAATCGTCTTCTTGCCACCTTAGCCGGTCAACCGATACCTTCGCGGCCCCGAGTATTTACAAATATCGTGGTACGTCCCTTATTTCACGCTGGCCCGCGAGTTCCCTCCCGACCGCGCCGCAGAGCAGAACTGAGAGGTTGTGAAAAAACCTGGAAAACAGCGACAACGCGCCGAAAAAGGGCCCGGCCGGCTGTAGACAACCGGATGCGATTGTATCTGGTCTGAGTCTTCGACCCTATCGCAAACTCTGAGAGCAGAGGCGCGGCATCGCTCTTGCGTCGGCAGGTTCGCTCGGCCGCGGAACGCGAACGGCCAATTCAGTAGGTCAGTACTGCCCTGATCGGGTCGCCTTCGCTGGGCCGGTCACCGACGCCAGATTAGAGCAAGCAACGATGTGGTTGGCCAACACAGTGAGTTCGCCGCCAGGCACATCGGCAAGCTCATCGGCCAGCGTGGCTAGCTCCATAAGGAGACCAATGAGATCCGCCGTACTCTGCGTTTCGCATAGGCGCTGCAGACCTTCGGTAGGCCATGTCGATCCTTCGGGTGCTCGTGCTCGGTTCTCTCCTGACGGCGCTGAACCACGAGCAATTCCCAATTCGCGAACCAACACGCTAAATACGCTATTTTGCAATCGCCTTACCGGCCCATCCATTCCTGCCTCTTCTATGGTGGCTTCGAGCCCGGTGTGCACCATTTGGATGATGTCCGCCGGGCTGCGTTCATCCTTCTCGACGCAGGCTAGGGTGGACGCGGGCGTCACAGGATCTGCCATCGCCAGTTCACGCCGTGATGCGCCTGCTACCGACGAAACCCATCTAATCGCTCGCCGCAATGGGGACGAGCGAGTCAGCGATTTGTCTGACGCAGACTTTGGCGCGAAATCCTTCTGCAACGTGAACTCGGCCAACCTGAAATTTTCCTGTGCCAAAGAGCGCAAGACGGCGGCACGTTTGCGGAGACGATCGAGCGCCCACGAGCGATCTAGATCGGCCGGGAGCATCGAAGCAATTGACAGCGCAGATTGAACCCCTTCTTCGTCGAGCCGCGGCGCCACACAGACCAGGAACTCGGCACAAGCGGAGGTGCTGGCATCCGAGTTCGCCGTCAGATGAATCGCGTCCATCAACGCGCATGTGCCGAGCAAGTCAGCGCAGGCTCCGAGGGCCGACATTCGGTGCAGACGATCGCCCCCGACGAACAGCAGGTCGCGTACTGCGCCGAGCAGGAAGCGGTCCAGCGAGGCTCGGCGCGACACTGCTGCAGCCGCGAGGGCGAGCAGGACGGCCGCCCGAAAGAGCGGCTGAGCGACCTCGTCGCCGGTGAAGCTGCCGTAGGCAGTCTCGCGGACATCCATTCTCGCGGCATGCTCAAACGCCGTTTCCTCAAAGCGTTGGTTTCCAGTGATGAGGCATAGTTCGGCAAAGCGGGAGGCAAGAAGTACCGGCGTTTCCACCGATCCCTCCAGCTCGTCGCAAGCCTCAAGAAGGGCACGCACCGTCTCCCCTTCGGCGGGCCCACCTTCGAGCTCGAGCACTGCGATCAGTCGCTCCCAACGTTCCATCGGGTCTGCTGCAGTAACGGCCGTGCCGCGCGCTACGTCGACGATCGACGTGCGTGCAGCGCCTGGCACCGTCCGAGCGAGCGCAGTGATCCCAGCGAACACGGCTGTCTCTAGCGTCGCGGTCGCCTCCAAGGGTGTAGCGCCTAAAGCCGAGTCGTCTTCATCGCCTTCGAGTTCAGTAGGCGCCCATTCATCATCCGTATCCGTGCTGCCAGCGCTCTCTAAGGCGAGGGCTTGCCCGTGGGCCGCTTCCACGTCGGTGGGGCTCTCTACCGCAGGGGCGTCCCCCTGCGGTCGGTGATCGCTCGCGCCCGATGTGCGGGCTAGCCAGTCCAGGCAAAATCTCGCCCCTGGACCGCTCAGCAGCCAAGGGCCATCAGGCGCCTGCCAATCAGTGGAAATTGCCTCGAGCAGGCCGGCCACTTGCTGACGATACTCTGCCCTGAACTCTAGCGGATCGCCGGGAGACCCAAAGGAAACAAGGCGCTCGGCCGCGAAGCGTCGGCGCGCCTCCGATGGCAGACGTGTGAGCAGAGCTAGTTCGGCGTCGAGGCGGTCCTCGTCGCGTTCATCGCCAATGCCGCGCGCGACATCAAACGCCGCGTCCAGCAGCGAGTTCGGCAGCATGTCTGTGAGAAGGACGAGGGCATTCCGGCGATCCAGCAGGTTCGTCTCGGCCGCCACCATGTTCAGCACCTTCGGCCAGAGGCTCAGCGGGATCCGCTGCAAGCCCGGAATCTTGAGCCATCCTATCAATCTGTCGGACGGCTGATCGTCCGATCCGAACGCCAAGGCGATAGTTGGCAGCAATACAAGGCGCTCCGGCGACGCCCGTGCTGCAAGCCGCGGTAGGACCCTCCGCAGGCCCCAGAATCTCTGGAAGATGGCTACGTCGCGTGCGGCATCAGTACGCCGCGCGAGGTCATCGAGAGTCGCATCAGCGACGGCCTGCGGTGGGCCCGTAGCTTCCAGTAAGCTGGGAAGCTCCCCATTCCTGTCCAGCGTGGCGTCGTTGACAGCAGGAAGGACATGTAAGAGCAGTTGAAGAAGACCTGCCCGCCGGCTCTCTGACCAGCCCCAGAAAGAAGCCGCAATAGTGAGCAGGGCTCGATCGGGGTTCTCGACTACGATGGCGTCGAGCATTTCCAACGCCTCACGTTCCAGTGCATCGCGGAGTGAGACCTCGGACATTGCCACACGGAGTAAGTCCACTACCCGCGCGGTCTGCTTTTTGCGTGCGCGGGCTAGCGCGATGGCTTCGTCGAGCAAGCCAGCGCGAAGGCGCTCTGGCGCGAACTCGGCGACATCGAGCAGCGCTGTGACCTCCCCGAGCGTTCGGGCCGCCGCCGCCGCCGCCCGGACCAGCTCTCGCTGTGCGGACCCCTCTTCTTCACTCCGCTTGCGCAACGCCTCAAGCAGCAGTTTCAAGGCCTTCCGCGGCGGCTGCTCGCTTGCACGCTGAAGGACTTCGTCCGAGTCGGCGCCCGAATTCGCGCTCTCCTGCCAAACGCGAGACCGCAGCGCCGCCCGGGTTAGAGCAACTCGAAGGCGAAGCGGCCACAGCCCGGGCCGACCCTCGGCATCAAGGCGCTCCAATGCCTCAGCAACCAAACGTAAGTCCATACCGAGGCGCCCCACACCGAACGGCTGAGCCAACCGTACGTCCACGAAGTCCGGTGCTACCGCGGCCGCGAGCCCCGGCAATATGTCCAGCGCCTCGCCCGCAGCCAGAAGGTGGTGGACGATGTGGCGGGGCAGGTAGGGATCGGCGCGACGCCAGTCGACTGCCGCTTCATGGCTACCCAGCGCCCAGTTCACAATCTGCGCGTGCCCCTCGACGGCGGGGCACCAGAAGGGGCCTGCCGCTTCCTCGTCCAAGAGGAACTCCGCGAAGGAAAGGTGGTAGATCGCCCACCCCGCAGCGCCTTCGGGAGTTTGCCGCTTCTCCAGGAACTGCCTTAGCTCGCTGATCCGGGTGCGTGTCTCGCCGCGCTGCGTCTTGCTTGCCACGGCGATCTGGCGCTCGCTGAGTGGCTCGTTCGCGATTGCAAGCAGACCAGCAATTGGTGCGTACTCCTCGCGCCAGCGGGTGGCGTTCCCGGCAAGCCCCTGACCGAGAGTCTTGATGTAAAGACCGGGCAGATCGCCCGGCAGATCGGCGAAGGTCTCTCGAACAATGGGCCCCTCTTCTGCCTGCTCCGCCCGGACGGCACAGGCAGCGAAGAGGAAGTTTGTCCGCGCCTTGTCCGATAGCGCTGTGATTGCTGCCGGCAGCTCCCCGGGCGCGATCCGGTCGGATAGCGGTGGCCGCGACAGGGCGGCCGATACGTACTCCCGAACGGCGGCGCGCGACCCAGCCCGATGATCAAGATCGACAATTTCTGTGCTGTGTGCGGGGAATTGGTGCTCTAAGCTGGCATCGTGTCTGGAGGTGAGCAGAAAGCGGACATGGCGAGGCAAATCGCCGAGGCCGCTTAGCAGACCAATGATCGTTAACGTACCTTGATACCGCCGTGCCTCGTCCAAACCGTCGACGACAATGACCCATGGCCCGATAATGTCCCCGACCACCTGTCGGAGCGGGTCGACGAGGAGGTCCCATATCAGATCCTCGACGTTCTCCGCCCGGACATGGAGCTCGTTGATGTGCACGCCAACTACATGCGCGCCAGCCGCCGCGTTGTCGATAGCCTGCTGCACTTGGATGGACACGCCCCTACGTCGGCCCGCCGCGACGACCAGCGCCTCCCGAAAGCGCGGCGAGTGATGGGCAAGCTGCGCGCAGACGCTCTCAAGGAAGCGCAGCGGGCTTCGCGTGGAGAGGTCGTTGTCACGACAGAAGTGGCTTGCCACGACAGCGCTTTGCGCCGCCCCTACGAGGGCACGTGCCCACGCGGTCTTTCCGCTGCCTGGCTGCCCAGTCACGAGTAGGAACCGCGGTGCCTCCGGCACGGCAAGCCAAGCCGAAAAGACATGGTCGAGGTCGCGGCGCGGGACAAAAAGGCCTGTCGCCACTTCCTCAGTGACCCGTGTCGCCGCTGATCGGGATTGAAGGTCGCGGATAGGCATCAGACGGGACCTGCTAGCCGATTTTGCTGATCTTCGCCGCAGTCGCGCCATCGGCGGTGTCGGGCGATGTCCGCATGCCGCTCTGCCGGGAAGACCGTGAACTTCTCGTCCGACAGGAGAAAATCGCGGAACGACTGATGGTAAATCCGATAAGGGCTTGCCGCTTCCCCGCCGACGAGGTATTGGCTGCATGTCGTCAATACCCCCATCGCCTTGCTCTCAGCGAGACCGGTGATCCGGATCAATTGCGCTCTAGTTAGGCCATCCCCGCGCGCGACGGCGATCAGGCCGAGCAGCGGCCGATAGTCGTCATTCCACCGCGTCGGACTCGAAGCAAGTTCGCGCTGCAGGAACTTCCGGTATACATCCTCGAGCGCATCTGGCAGGTCGAGAACCGCCACGTTGCCAAAGTCAATCCCCGGAAGCGCCAGGTCATTGAGGACGTGGTATGCATAGAGGAAGTTGCCCCCGCTTTTTTGGGCGACACGTTCCGCCACGAAGCTTCTCGCCGGCTCTGGGGCTGCGGCAAGCCGAGTGGCAGCATAGGCCCTAACCTCGTCGAGCCCCGAAGGCGCGTCGGCGATCAGATCGAGGGTCGGCGGGCCGACGAGGTCAAATATGCCCTGGTTATTCGAGCGACATGTCAGCAGAAAGCGCACTTGAGGCGGAAAGTCCTGTACTAGGCGCACCGCCTCGTCCGCCGCGGCCCCATAGACCCAAGAGCGGGCTACTCCCGCCAGCGCACATTGCCGGCTCACCGCCAACGCCTCGTCACGCGCGATCCATTCACGCCGCGTGCTCACAGGCTCAGTCCGGACTTTTTTTTCAGCCAATCCAGTTCCATCTTCAACCGCCCGATCTCGCTGTAGAGCCGCTCGGGCTCGGCCTGCTCTTCCTCTTTTTTGCGCCCACGCCTGGTCTCAAACAGCGTCCCGGCCTGCTCCAGGATCTCCTTCTTCCACTGCCCCACCTGGGCCGGATGGACCCCATGATCCTGACCGATCTCGTTCGCCGTCTTCACCCCGCGGATCGCCTCCAGACCAACTTTGGCCTTGAACGACGCCGTGTACGTCTTGCGCTTCGCTTCACCCATCTTGACCTGCCCCTCTTGGTTCGGCGCTAGCTTAAATTACTGTCCTGAATCCGGGGTCCACTATAGTACCCGTCGGTCCCTGGATGAATGTGACAGGCCCAGTGATATTCACGGGGCCACTGATTCCCGTGTTGACGGACCCCTGTCCACCGGAGGCAACATTCACCTGGGTGCCGTGGACAGTGTCACCCTCGCGTTGATTGAACTGCGTGCCGATCACGTGGCCACCAGTCGCGCTGCCGACGCCGACGTCGACGTCTGCGCTCAGCGCCGCGGTCTTCGCCTCGCCCCTTAGTCGCGGTCCCGATTGCAGAACATGAAGGAGCTCAATTCCCTCCTCCTGATCCAGGCTGGTCAGCTCCTTTCCCCAATCCTTGATCTCAACGGGCGACGGCTTCGCCGTGGTCGGGCTGGACGGCCGTCGCGAACCCCCGCCTCCCAGCGTGTCGAACTTGCCACCGACCACGCTGGCCCCCGGGCCTACCTCACCAACATCGAGCTGGACAGTCGCGGATCCGCCCTCGAGGCGCCCAAAGTCACCGCCGACCACCTTGCCCAACACCGTCCCCGCCACGCTGACCGCGACCGCGAGCTTGCCGTCGACCATACGATGCACGTCCGCGCCGACAAGCACCCCACCGGCTTTGACCGCCGATGCGCGCACCTTCACGTCGGCCTCCGCAGCCTGCTTGGATCGCTCGCGTGCCTGCGGATCGGCAGCACCGGCGAACAGCTGTCCGTCGGCAGCTCGGAGGTAGAGCACGGGCACGCCCCAGTCCCGCCCGGTCTTGTCCGCGTTGTACGCCGCTATCCGGCCGACCGACACCGCTCGCTCGATCGGCAGACCTCCGGCCAGTGCCTGGTAAAACTGGTGGCTGAATGCGACCGCGCATTTGTCCAAAATCTTATATTGATTCGCGACAACCGCCGGGATCTCCGCCTTCACGAGCGCCGGGGCTATGCCGCTCCAGACGCTGATGCCGTCTCGGCGACCCGTGTTGCACCCCCCGAGCACGGCCAGACGAATCCCTTGTCCGTGCAGGTTGATGCCCATCTGCTCGGCATCGATACGCTCGTCCCCGATTGCGAGAAAGCCCACGCCGGTGTAGGTGCCGGGCTTCGCCCCCATTTTGCGCGTGAAATCGCCATGGCCGGCGAAATGAAAGACGCCGGCTCCGACAAGAAGCGGCTGCAGCTTCTGTAGCGTCGCCTGCCGGCATGGCTCGACTCGAATCCCCGGGAGTCCGCGCAGGGCCTCGTTCAGGAACTTCATTTCGTCGTCGAGGTTGAGGTCGCCTAGGCCCTCCGCCTCGGCGAGCGCAACAACAACCTTGATATCGCCGCTCATCACGGGCTCCGACACGGGCGCGTCGAGCACCTCGTGTCGCACGATGGCGATGCGCGGATCGAGTGCGAGGAAGCCGTCGATTCCGCCTCCACCGGCACGCTCTACGTACGCATACTCCCAGGGAATCACCGCCAGATCGGGGGCATCGGGGGGAAGCCTGAGGCGCAGCCGCAAACCCGCGTCCGGCCCGAGCTTCACGAGGCTCCGCGCGAAGAACTCACGAACAGTCGTTTCGCCACCCTGCGCTGAGATCGGCAGTAGCAATGCGGCAAGTGTCCGCCCCAGGGCTGCCAGTCCGGCAGCGTCAAGCTCCCGTCGATCGAGTTTCGCGAGATTCGACTGCAGGTCCTTGTCGTCGTATTCGACGGCAACCGCATCGCCGGGCGCCATATCGCCCACAGACGACGCCAGCACACGCACCTTGAACGCGTTCAGGCGCTTGTCCTCCTCCGTCCGTGTCGAGACGTCCGAAACTTCGAGAGTCATGTCATCGTACTTCATCGCTTTCTCTTAACCTCTGCGCTAGCTGCTGGGCGTCTTCGAAAGACGCCAAGGCGCCGCGGTAACGGCAACCGCGTCTGACCAAATGTATCCTCGGGCGCGCGCGCTGCCTCAAAGCCGTTATGCGTGATAGGACTCGAGCATCTCGTCCCATCGAGTGTCCTTGGCGAAGGCCAAAGCCTTGTAAGACGGCGAGATCCGCTGCAGATCGCGGGGCATCAAATAAACCGACAAGCCGCCGATGCCGTCGAACCAGTCGCCGCGATGACCTTCCGCGAGCACCGGGCCTGCATCGGGCGCAAGTACCTTCGCCGTCTTCGCAGCTGCCTGCCGTACAGGGTCCGAGGCTGCGGCGGCTCCCGCGAGCGAGCTGGCGACGGAGCGAAGATCCCAAAGGTGGTAGTCGAACTTGCTTGGCTCCCGTTGCCCTTCCTTCGTCTCGCGTTGCTGCGCCGCGAACTGGGCTTCCCACAGCGCAATGGTCAGCTTGGCCCGGTCCTCGCAAAGTGCTGCTGCCAGCCGGTCCGTCGCGGCAACGACTTCGTCGATCCTCCCGAGGTCGAGGGCCACTTTGGTCACATCGCCCCCTGCCGGCGGGTTGGCCGTATAAAATCTCACGTATCGATCGACCACGAGCTTCGCGAACTCGGCACCGCCGAGGTCGGGGTTTGCGCGCAGTGCGCCAAAAATCTCCTTGTACGGCCAGCTGTGGCCCGGCACCAGCTCCTCGGAAGCCGCGAAATAGCGCACGGCCTTGCGCACCTCGTATGCGACTTCGAGGTTGGCCATCAAGCAGGCGTCCATGCCAAGCAACTCGAGGGGCTGCCCTACGGTCTCTGCGATGGCGCCAGCAACCCGCGAAAGCTCCAGCGTGTCGAGCGAATGCCCGGTACCATCGTCAAAGAGAATCGCCCGCTCGGTGCGCTTTTCGGGCTTCAGCAGTGAGCGCAGCGTCGAGCGAAACAGGGCCCGGCTTCCCGGCGCGACCGAGCGCTCCTTCGATTCGGTGGAGTCCGCTTGCGCCGATGGGCGCGCCTCCTTGGCAATTTCTTCGATCTCACTCGGCTCCCACCCGGATCCGTGACTCCATAGGACCAGACCGTACCGCTCGGCCGGATACTGCACAAAGAGCCACTTCGCCGTAGCGATCAACTCGTCCGGGTCGCCGGAATCAAAGCGTCCCAGCTGCTTCTGCCACTCGACCCCGCCGGGATCGCCCATTATGTAACGTCCTGCTCCTACCTTGCTGTCGTAGAGCGCACCTTGCACCACATCGGACGTGCTACCAACACCAAGAATCTCCATCAAACTCTTCGTGCCAAACTGATCGAGATTGTTGTGAGCGGCGATGTACGTGAGCACCGTCCACTTAGCTTTGCTAGGCATTGCCACCTCCCTCATGCTTTTCAGCGCCGCCGGGGCGCTTGCCGCGCAACTCCGCACTTTGAGCGATCAAACGTTCCACGGATGCGCGAAAGTCATCCTCCGCCGCCTTGAGCTCGGCATGCACCGTCTTGGGATCGGCCGTGTACATCAGCCGCGTCCAATATGTATTGAACGCAACCCCGAGCCAGGTAATGAACTGGAGATTTTCCTCAAGGGCGTGCAGCGGCTGCCGAACGAAGAAGGCGAGAAACGCCGCCGCACCCAAGCCGGCAAACACGATCGCGACCACGGAGTCGCCATTGCGCAAACCGATGATTGCGGCGACGAAAAAGAGCCCAACGCCTACAACGAAGAGCGTCACATACAGCGCCACCGTCAGTCGATACGGCTTCATGAAAGCCGCAAGCGTGCTCTGGAACATCTGCTCGTTTTGCTTGAACCCGGTCACCATGTACTGCGTCCAGGCGGCTTTCAGTTCCTCAGGCAGGGCTGCCGTTTCAGTCGGGTCGACCCTCGGCAGCGGTAGCTTGGCACCTTCGGGCTCGCCCGGCAAAACCAGTCTCTGCCCACTTAGTGGGTTGGGGGCCGTGGCGCCTTCGTCCGTGTGAGGAGTATCGATCATGGAAGCAGCCCCGTGCCCTGACCCGCGCCTTGCTCCAGGACGCTCGTGGCGATGCGATCGGCGGCGGTCTCAGGCTGTTCCTCGGGGCCTCGCGGTGCCTTCGACGGCAAGACAAGGCCGGCAGGCATGTCCAGATAGAGCGCCATCGCTTCTCGCCCCGCTTTGACGAGCGCGTCGCGCCGCTCGTCGCTCATGTCAAACTCCGTCGTCCCATAGCCCTGCGCAGGAAGCCGTGCGACAAGGTGGCTGTATTCTTCGATGACCATCTTGTCGTGCGCACCGGTCGTGGTATCGACGAGGCGCCGCAGCCGCTGCACTGTCTTCAGTTCACCGGGCCTAATGTTGATGCGTACAAAGAGCCCCTTGGTAACGGGCAGTTTCTCGTCGATGAGTAGGCCCAGGACCGGCGTGTCCTTCTTCGGTCCCATGAGCTTGGTGACCTGAGGCGCGTCTGAAATGAAAAGCTCGATCGGAAAGTTGGATAGCAATCCGCCGTCGACGACTGCGTGGCCCGTAACGTCACGGCCTCGGTACTGCCCCCAGCCCGCCTGCCAAATGACCTCGTCCCAGACAAGCGGTATGCTCATCGACATTCGTACCGCCCAAATGATTGGGCAATCCGGTGCGGTTCGGTGGTTCAGGACGAGGATGCTTTCATCAGTTGTATCGGATGCCACGAGTGAGAGTTCTACACCCGTGGCAGCAAATAACTGGCCGAGCGTCATCCCGCTGAACTGCCGCTTGCCGCCCTGCCACGGCCCGGAGTCCAGCTTGGAACTGAACCAGGAGACGAAGCGATCCGCTGCAAACCACCCTCCTCGCTCCACTAACCCGAGGAGGTGGCGAAATGTTCCACTGGCCGCAAGTGCGTCCACAAGCACCTCGTGGAGCTTTTTCTCTACGAAATCTGGCACGAACGTGAAGTCCACCCCATCGAGCAAGCGTCGGGTCGCGCTCGCTCGCAGTTCCTCGTCGGTAAACGGTAGAGGCGTTCCCATGAAGCCCGCGAATACCGACTTGCCGTCGGCGCCTTTCTCGACAAGCGCCACAAGCATTTCCTCAGGCGTGTAACCTGCCGCAAGAAGGGTCGCGGTGATCGCGCCCGCCGAAGTGCCAAGCAGCCGTTCGAACGAGTGTCCGCGCCCGAAGAACTCTTCGCAGGCGCCGACGAAGACCATACCTTTGGCACCTCCACCTTCAAACACTAAGTCGTAGTTCACTGGGTTTCTACCTTGGCAATGGTTGCTGTGGTTGAGCGCGTGGCATCGTGTACCAAGAATCACAACGGGAAGTGCGCATTGGCATGCGAAGACATTTAGGCGCGGCGCTGGATTGTATAGTCGTCTCCTCGACGCAGCGTAAGGCAGGTTCGCTCGGGGGAACGCCTTCGGCCTGCCGCCTCGGTGTGCATCGCCGGACCCGACCGGGCCGGACTGGAACGGCTGCTACGCTACGGCGCAGGCCCGCCGTTCCCCCTTGAGCGGATCGAACAGGTCAACAAAGACCGGATCGTCTATCGTCTGCCGGAGCCACAGCGCGACGGACGCACCGCGCTGTCCCTCACCCCGCTGGAGTTCATCGAGCATCTCGCCGCCGTGATCCCGCCGCCTTGCAATAATCCCCCGGCAAATCCGTAAGTTTTCCCATAGCAATGAGCACCGCTACCGCTGCGACGGTAAGATAGCAGCTAAAGCGCCGCTTCGCCTGGCCGCTACCGCCTATGGGCCCGATGCGAATCTGAGTTGCCTGCCACCGCGGGGGGATAAAGGGCCCGGGGGGATAAGAGGCCAGGCCCAAGGTCTTCGCTCTGCCGGGTGGCCGCTTAACGTCCCTTAGCCGGCGCGAACAGAACCAGGCTCGGTGTCCGCTTCTGGCCGATTGGAGTCGTTGGCGTGCCAAGGTATCCGGCTGAGGTATACCCCAGCCTGATGTCAGGCTCGCGGCCGAAAATGCGTCAGGTTAGGGTCGAGTTTTCAGTTACCTGGCGGGTTCGGCCTGACCTCTCAGACCTCAACCTGACAACGTCCGCCCGGCGTCAGGTCGCGTCCGCCGCGGGCTTGGCCTTCTTCTCGAAGACCTGCAAGGCGGGCTGTTCGAGCACGATGACCGGGCCAGCCGCCGCGCCGACCTGAGCGCCGAGTCGGCCACTGAGGGCCGCCACCCAGTGCGGCCAGGCGTCGGCGGCTTGGGCGAGCTTCTTCCAGGCTTTCGGCGGCAGGATCGCGACCACCAGGGCGCGGTCGGTCTGGATGCCGATCTTCAGCCCCGCCTGCACCTGGACGGGCGTCGGTAGCTGGGAAAACTTCACGGTGAGTTCGAGGTGGCCGGACACGATGTTCTCCGCGTGCAAAGGGGCGTCCTGGGGCAGGTCGGGCGCCGGGGCGGCAGTCTGCGGTGGGCGCGGCGGCGGGACCTCCCCGCGCAACAGCGCTTGGGCATAGCCGGCTTCCCGTTCAGTGACCACACCGGCCGGCTGGCCGTGCAGGTCAATGCGGGCGGCACCGGGCCGCAGCGCCGCCAGGTAGGCCCGGCGGGTGCAGTAGTCGGCCAGCGCCGACTTGACCTGACGCTGGACCTGGAAGGCCGCCGCCTGGCGTTGCGCGCCGTCGGCGGCGTCCGGGAGCGCGCCGCCCTGCTGGTCGATCCTGGCCAGGTCCTTGTGGATGTGCCGCTTGAGCGGACGCGGGCTTTCCCAGTCGAAGCAGGCGGGGTATTCCGCGGCCAAATCCCGCGAACGAACAGGCGCGGGCGCAGTGGGTGCGACGGGTGCATTCAGGGTCAGGGTGGGCGACATCGGGCGTTTGAAGGTCCTACCGGGTGAGTACCGTTGCGCATCGCACCCGTTCAAAACGGGATGTCATCATCGTAGAACGGCGCCGGCTCCGACTCAACTGGGGGCACCGGGTCCCGCGCCGGTTCGCCGTGACTCTGTGGGCGTGCGCCGCCGGTCGGCTTGGCGGACGTGGTCACCATCAGCGAGTCGCACAGCATGGCCCAGGACTCGCGCGGCGCGCCGTCCACGGGGGTATAAACGCCGCGCGTCATGCGCCCTAGGGCGGCGACCATCTGTCCCTTCTGCGCCCGCTGCAAGGTCTGCGCGGCGGCACCAAACGCGAGGAGACCCACCCACAGGGTTTCCGGCGCCGCCGCATCCCGGGGCGTGACATCGACGGCGACGTGGACCGTGGTCATGTCCTTCCCGCTCTTCGTGGTGCGGGCCACGGGATCGCCACCCAGGCGACCGTACAAATTGGCGATCAGGCTCATGGGGTGGGTCCTTGGTTGACGGCGCTCTTGTGGTGATTCTGGCCCAACCCTGGAACCTGGGGGCGCGGCATTGGGATCTGAACCGTGTGAACGAGGCCCTGGCGCCGCCCGCACCGGGCGAGACCTCCCCGCGCGTCATTCAGCCAGGGTTTGAGGGGCGACGGTGGAGCAGCGTAAGGAACCTTGCGGCCAGGTCCTGGGCTCCAGGACCGCGTGACGAACGCGCCGCCTTCGAGGACCTGGCCAGGTGTTGCCGGCGGATCGCTCCAGCAGGCCCCGGGCACGCCCGCGGCCACCAACCCCGGGGGCGACATCGAGGCCGAGGCCCTGGCGCCGCCCGACCCGGGCGAGCTCGACCGCCGGGCGTTCGAGCAGGAGGGCGGGACCAGGTAGGACCCGCCGCGGCCAGGTCCCGGGCTCCAGGACCTCGTGACGGCCGCGCCGCCTTCGAGGACCCGACCAGGTGTTGCCGGCGGACCGCTCCAGCAGGCCCCGGGGGCACCCGCAGGCACCGCCCCGGGGCTCGTCGTGAATAACGTACCGTGGTACATATAGCATAATTACATACTACCCAGGCCCAGAAGCCGCGCCTTCGCGGCCCGCCCCGATACCCGTGATAATCCCCCCTTATCCCG
>CAIZEE010000311.1 GCA_903931835.1 uncultured Elstera sp. | reverse complement strand
GTGTCCCACCAAGCTCCGCTTCCAGCGCCGCGACACAGCCGAAGAAATCGGCGGCCGGACGATCCATCTTGTTGACGAAGCACAGACGGGAGATCCCCTCGGCCTTCGTCCATACGGTCTTAAAACCGGCATCGATCGAGGCATTCGGCTCAAACACGAACAGCACGCCATCGACCACGCGCAGCACCCGGGCCATCTCAACCGATGCATCGAGATGCAAGGGCGTGTCGATCAGGGTGACGTGGTGATCCCGCCAGCTACACACCGTCGCCGCCGAGCTGATCGAGATGCCGTTATCGGACGCCTGACCCGCTTCCGACAGGATCCGCTCGGTCGTCGTCGTCTTGCCGGAATCGATCGGCGCAATAATGCCGATGGTCCGGTAACGATCGAGGGGAATGGCGCGAGACATGGCGGTTATCCGAGTGCCTTCTTACCAGCGATAATGCGAGAAGGCGCGGTTCGCCTCGGCCATGCGATGCGTGTCTTCACGCTTCTTCACGGCAGAGCCACGGTTATTGGCGGCGTCGAGCAGCTCAGCCGACAGACGATCAACCATCGTCGTTTCCGAACGCTTGCGCGCCATGTCGATCAGCCAGCGAATGGCCAGAGCCTGCGAGCGATCGGTGCGAACTTCGACCGGCACCTGATAGGTGGCGCCACCGACGCGGCGTGAGCGCACTTCGACGGCCGGCTTCACGTTATCCAGGGCTTCGTGGAACAGACGGACCGGATCGCCCTTCGTGCGGGTCTCGATCTTCTCCAACGCGCCATAGACGATCTGCTCGGCGGCGGATTTCTTGCCGTCATACATCAAGCAGTTCATGAATTTCGTGAGGACGGTATCGCCATATTTGGCATCGGGAAGAATCTCCCGACGTTCGGCGGCGCGACGACGTGACATTGTTCGGGCTCTCCTTACTTCGGCCGCTTGGCGCCGTATTTGGACCGGCGCTGACGACGGTCCTTAACGCCTTGCGTATCGAGCGTGCCGCGGATGATGTGATAGCGCACACCGGGCAAATCCTTCACGCGACCACCACGGATCATGACGACCGAGTGCTCTTGCAGGTTATGGCCTTCGCCCGGGATATAGCTCGTCACTTCGAAGCCATTGGTCAGACGAACACGCGCAACCTTACGCAGCGCGGAGTTCGGCTTCTTCGGCGTCGTCGTGTAGACGCGGGTGCACACCCCACGCTTTTGCGGGCACGCATCAAGAGCAGGCACCTTATTGCGCTCACGCGGCGCCTGGCGCGGGTTCCTGATCAACTGATTGATCGTCGGCATTCAAACATCCCTACGTCGTTACAAAAAGCCGACAACGACCGCGAAGGCGACTTCCCGCCCGCGATCCACTGCCGACCTGCGTCGTAATCACCGGCGGGCGCATGCCCGGCCCGGCGCTATGTCTCAACTTTACCCATCGGGCGCTGCGTCTCCGCACCGCGGACCAACCACCACCCTGAAAGGTTCGCGGAACATATAGACGGGACCTCGCCTCGTCAAGTGAATGTGACGAGCGAAACTGCGGGGTTCGGACTCGCGCGATTCTGGTGGCGATGTCGGGTCGATGTGAACGTTCTGCCGCTTGCGGGGTTGAAACAGTAATGACCGCACGCCCGGGCATTCGTTTGAACCATAACCGGAGTTCCCGCAAATGAAAGAGTCTGCCCGATCGACAAAGCCGTTCCTGAGCGATGTCAAAACCCTGCGCAAAAAGGCGCGTCTACATTTGGCCGAAGGGGCCATCACACCCGCCTATGTCGGGGACGCAGAGCAGACCATCGCCATTCTGCAAACCGTGCTGGCGACCGAGATCGTCTGTGTCCTGCGCTACACCATGCATGCCATCGCCGCGACGGGCATTTCCTCGGAAGGCGTCAAGGCGGAGTTCGCCGAGCATGCGACGGAGGAACAGGAACACATGATGGCGGTGGCCGAGCGCATCAACCAGCTGGGCGGCAAGCCCGACTTCAATCCCGAGGGCCTGGCTTCACGGTCCGCCTCGGAATATGTCGAGGGCGAGAATCTGGTCGACATGATCCGCGAAAACCTCATCGCCGAACGGATCGCCGTCGAGCATTACCGCGAGCTCATTCGCTATTTCGGCGATGACGACACGACGACGCGCGTGATGCTGGAAGGCATTCTCGGCGTCGAGGAAGAACATGCCAACGACATGCATGATCTTCTGGTGGCGCATGAAGGCACGCCAACGCTGGCGGGTTAGCGAGGCGACGATCGACAAAGGCGGCGCTCTTTCAGGGTGCCGCCTTTTTTAAGAAGCTAGACTACCCGGCACCACGCTAAGCCGCTCGCGGCGTAATCTTTTCCAACTCGCCGCCCAGACTGTCTTGCGCGACATCCATGTCATGATGGTTCTGCAGCACCAGCCAGAAACCGGGCGACATGCCGAAGAACCGCCCGAGCCGGAGCGATGTGTCCGCCGTTACCCCGCGCCTGCCGGCAAGAATCTCGCCGATTCGCGTTTGTGGAACATGGATCGCTTTGGCCAGCGCGTAGGCACTAATGTTCAAAGGCTCCAGAAATTCAGTTCGCAGAATCTCACCCGGATGAAGCGGTGGCAATCGGTCGGTCTGGTCTGGCATCTCGGTCATCCTTCAGTGGTAGTCGACAATTTCAACATCCAATGCGTCGCCGTCGCGCCAGACAAAGCAGATCCGCCACTGGTCATTTATTCGAATGCTATGCTGGCCGGCACGATCCCCTCGCAGCGCTTCGAGCCTGTTCCCGGGAGGTACTTTCAGATCAATCAAATCGCCTGCGGCATCTAGCAACCTGAGCTTGGTCAGGCCCATCTTCGCCAGATCGACCCCGAAACGCTTGGTCGAGCGGGTGCGAAACAGCGTTTCGGTGTGTCGGCAGGCGAACGACTTGATCACCATCCCGATACTAACGAGAAACGATACTAACGTAAATCGTTATTACGCATCAGTCCGCACGGCAGTTCCCCTCAGACAAAAAAAGGGCGGCGCCCTTTCGAGCGCCGCCCTGATCTTTCGTCACCAGACCGCAGACTTACGCGATCTTGGTCTCGCGGGCGTCGATGATCGCTTCCTGCGTGGCGTCGGCGGTGATCGCGGCTTTGTCGCGGTCGGCGGCGACTTCGCGCAGACGGTTCATCAGGCTGCCGGTACCGGCCGGGATCAGGCGGCCGACGATGACGTTTTCCTTCAACCCTTCCAGGCTGTCGACCTTGCCCGACACGGAGGCTTCCGTGAGGACGCGGGTCGTTTCCTGGAACGAGGCGGCCGAGATGAACGAGTTGGTCTGCAGCGACGCCTTGGTGATGCCTTGCAGCACCGGATGGGCGACCGCAGGACGCAGATCCTCGGCGACAACCTTGCGGTTCTCGGCCTCGAATTCCAGCTTGTCGATCTGCTCGCCGACCAGGAAGGTCGTGTCGCCGGGCTCGTCGATCTCGACCTTTTGCAGCATCTGGCGAACGATCACCTCGATGTGCTTGTCGTTGATCTTAACACCCTGCAGACGATAGACCTCCTGGATCTCGTTGGTCAGGTAATTGGCCAACGCCTCGATGCCTAGCACGCGCAGAATGTCGTGCGGAACCGGGTTGCCGTCCATCAGCAGATCGCCCTTCAGCACGTAATCGCCCTCATGCACGCTGATATGCTTGCCCTTGGGGATCATGTACTCGACTGGCTCCCGGCCTTCCTCGTTCGGCACCACGACGATGCGGCGCTTGGTCTTGTAGTCGCGACCGAATTCAACGCGGCCATCACATTCGGAGATGATCGCGAAATCCTTCGGCTTGCGCGCTTCGAACAGCTCCGCCACGCGCGGCAGACCGCCCGTGATGTCGCGGGTCTTTGACGATTCGCGCGGGATACGGGCGAGCACGTCGCCGGCCTTGATCGGCGCACCATTCTCGATCGACAGGATCGCGTCGACCGACATGAAGTAGCGGGCCTCAAGACCGTTCGGCAGGCGAATGACCTCACCCGCTTCATCACGCAGCGTGATGCGCGGCTTCAGATCGTTGCCACGCGGCTGCTGACGCCAATCGATTACGACGCGGCTGGAAATGCCGGTCGATTCGTCCAGCACTTCGCGAACCGAGATGCCTTCGACCAGATCGACGTAATGGGCGATGCCCTCACGCTCGGTCAGGATCGGCAAGGTGTACGGATCCCATTCGACCAGGCGCTGGCCCTTGGTCACCGGCTTGCTCTCGTCATACAGCAGCTTCGCACCATAGGGGATGCGATGGCGTGCCTTCTCGCGCAGCGATTCGTCGACCAGGACCAGCTCGCAATTGCGGCCCATCACAATCGGTGAACCCGTCGAGTTGACCACGACGTTGCGGTTCAGGATCTTGACCGTGCCGTCATACGACGCCTCGATGCTCGACTGTTCCGCACCGCGCTGAACCGCACCGCCGATATGGAAGGTGCGCATGGTCAGCTGGGTACCCGGCTCGCCGATCGACTGCGCGGCGATAACGCCGACAGCCTCACCGACATTGACGCGGGTGCCACGGGCCAGATCGCGACCGTAACAGGTGCCGCAGACGCCAACCCGGCTTTCGCAGGTTAGGGTCGAGCGGATGAACACCTCGTCGATACCGGCCTTGTCGATACGCTCGACACCGTCCTCATCGATGATCGTCGCGGCCGGAACGACCACTTCGCCGGTCGTCGGATGCTTGATATCGGCAACGGAGGACCGGCCGAGAATACGCTCGGCCAGCGGCGAGATAACCTCGCCACCATCGACGACGGCGCGCACGGTGATGCCCTGCTGGGTACCGCAATCTTCCTCATGGATGATGCAGTCCTGCGCCACGTCAACCAGACGGCGGGTCAGATAGCCCGAGTTGGCGGTCTTCAAGGCGGTGTCGGCCAGCCCCTTACGGGCGCCGTGGGTCGAGTTGAAGTACTCGAGCACGGTCAGGCCTTCCTTGAAGTTCGACACGATCGGCGTCTCGATGATTTCGCCTGACGGCTTCGCCATCAGACCGCGCATACCGGCCAGCTGCTTGATCTGGGCGGCGGAACCACGGGCGCCGGAATGTGCCATCATATAGACGGAGTTGATCGGCTTGCCCTTCATCGGCGCCTGCATGACCTTCATCATGGCATCGGCAACCTGCTCGGTGCATTGCGACCACACGTCGACGACCTTGTTGTACTTCTCGCCCTGAGTGATCAGGCCGTCGAGATATTGCTGTTCGTATTCCTTGATCTTCTGCTGGGCATCGGCGACCAGCTCGACCTTGGCTTCCGGAATGACCAGATCGTCCTTGCCGAACGAGATGCCAGCGCGGCAGGCATGCGCGAAGCCCAGCGCCATCAGACGGTCTGCGAAAATCACCGTCTCCTTCTGGCCGCAATGGCGATAGACCAGATCGATAACTGCCGAGATTTCCTTCTTGGTCAACACGCGGTTGATCAGCGTGAAGGAGATCGCCGGGTTGCGCGGCAGGATTTCGGACAGAAGCATACGACCGGCAGTCGTCTTGACGCGCACCGTGATCGGCTTGTTGTCGGCGTCGACCGTCTTGTAGCGCGCCTCGATCGGGGCGTGCAGGGTCAGGACCTTCGCAGCCAAAGCGCGCTCGATCTCACCGACATCGAGGAACGCGCGGCGACGCGGCTCGTTAGTGGCCGGATCGATATCGAGCTCGTCGGGCATCGGCTCCATGGTGAGGTAATAGAGCCCCAGCACGATGTCCTGGCTCGGCACGATGATCGGCTTGCCGTTGGCAGGCGACAGGATGTTGTTGGTCGACATCATCAGCACGCGCGCTTCCAACTGCGCTTCGAGCGACAGCGGAACGTGCACGGCCATCTGGTCGCCGTCGAAATCGGCGTTGAACGCGGTGCAGACCAGCGGATGCAGCTGGATCGCCTTGCCTTCGATCAGCACCGGCTCGAATGCCTGGATGCCAAGGCGATGCAGGGTCGGCGCGCGGTTCAGCATGACCGGATGCTCGCGGATAACCTCTTCGAGGATATCCCAAACCTCCGGACGCTCCTTCTCAACCATGCGCTTGGCCGCCTTGATCGTCGAGGCGAGGCCGTAGAGCTCGAGCTTGGCGTAGATGAACGGCTTGAACAGCTCGAGCGCCATCTTCTTCGGCAGGCCGCATTGATGGAGCTTCAGCTCCGGACCGACGACGATGACCGAACGACCGGAATAATCGACCCGCTTGCCGAGCAGGTTCTGACGGAAGCGGCCTTGCTTGCCCTTCAGCATGTCGGACAGCGACTTCAGCGGACGCTTATTCGCACCGGTGATGACGCGGCCACGGCGGCCGTTATCGAACAGC
>CAIZEE010000310.1 GCA_903931835.1 uncultured Elstera sp. | reverse complement strand
TACCCGACGCGGCGGTGTCCCGATCGCCCATCCATTTTGGGTTTATAAATCCCCAAAAAGCGCCGGTATCAAGCATGAAAATGGCCGGTTTGTCGTCCAACTCAAACGCCATCAGGACGCGGCCACGCTCATTCGGCACCAGCGTGATTACCCGCACCGGCACCGAGCATTCATCGCCAAAGGCGAGCGAGGCCATGCTGCCAGCGACGATCAGTCCGATCGTCACGATCTGCTAGAGCTGTCGCGTCGCCCACCCCAATTGAACCGTTCGCTTAGGAAACGTCACCGTCATTCAGAAAAATGCTGCGCGATATCGGGTTGCATAAGCGTCGCGGCGGCGAGATCGGCTTCAGCGCCCTTGGCATCGCCGATTTGCTGCTTTGCGAGGCCGCGGCCATACATCGAATGCGCCGATTTCGGATTTGCCGCCAGTGCCGCGTCGAAATCGGCAACCGCGTCCTTCAGACGATTGAGGTGCAGGAAGACATAGGCGCGGCTATCGAGGATCGCAGCGTATTTCGGCGCCAGCTCGACCGCGCGGTTGCAATCCGCCAGCGCCTCATCAAACCGCTCCATCTGCGCCAGATGCCAACAGCGGTTGTTCCGGTAGCCTGCCGACTTCGGCGCCAATTCAATGGCGTCGGAGAAACTCGCCAGCGACTCGTCCCTGCGGCCGAGGCGGAACAGCACCTCCCCCTTGCCTTCGATCGCCGCCGCATTTTTCGGGTCAAGGGCGACCGCTTGCTGGAAATCGCCGAGCGCCCGCTCATAATCCTTTTGATGCGCCAAAATCTCCCCACGCACGAGATAGGCGTTAAAGAGCTTGGGATCGAGTGCGATCGCTGACGTCAGATCCGCCACAGCACCGTCATAATCGGCCAAATTACGGCGCAGATCAGCCCGGTTCAGATAAGCCTCCGGCGAGTCCGGCTCGAATTTTATGGCTGCGGTCAAATCGGCCGCCGCACCAGCCTCATCGCGTTGCTCATGGCGAACCTGGCTGCGCAGCCGAAAGGCATCCGCATAACTTGGAAACATCGCAATCGCCTGATCGAGATCAGCTGCGGCACCGGCGTAATCCCGCACACTGGAGGCAAAGAGCGCACGGTAATAATAGGCTTGTGGGTACTTAGGAAAATGCGCGACCAGATCGTCGAACGCGGCCTTCGCTAGATCAGGATGATCGTCTCTCGCCGCCCCGGCGGCCCGATCCAAATAGGGCTGCATAAGTTGCTTATCGAGATGGTCCAGCGGGGGCCTGGCGGCGGGAGCGCGAGATGACGCGGTTGCATCCACCAGATTATCAACGGGTGTCGCGGAAGCCTTCGTCACGTAGATCCGATGTTTCTTGTACGCAATATAAAGATGCAAATCTCGCAGTTGATGGACACCCATGATCAAGTCAAAACGTATGCTGCCGCCCAAAGTATTTTTTGACACCGTGATCCATGGATCGTGAAAGACCAGTCCATCCATTTCGAGAGTAGAAAAGCGATGCCGATATACCGGTTCTAGACTCCCGTCGTGATTTTTGAGCGACGCAAATTGCTCCATACCCGCATCGCCAGGTTTCAGCCCGAACAAATCTTCAGCGGCTGACGCGGTTAAGAATGATGTGGGCGCACCGGTATCCAGAACGGTACGAACTCGCTTTCCATCGATCAGAACCTTCACGAAGATATGCTTTTCCCTATTCTCTTCTATGGGAATCTCTGCAAATACGTCCTTAGTCCAATAAACCGGATTGCCATCACATTTAAATGGCAAGAAGAGATTCAGTTTGTTCTCTGCCAAGTTAATTTCTATATCGAAATTCTGTAAATAATTTGCGCCGAATACACCCGCAATATCATCATCGAGCATCCCTTCAGGTGCCACCAGCATGTCTTGCTGCGGAAATTTCATGTGATTGACAGAGAGCGAGGAAATCGTCGTGAACTCGTCGGATCGCCGACCGCCCATGCCTCTCCCCTCAATGGGCGATGAATGGATCGGCCGATCGCCGACCCATTTTGGGTTGATAAGTCCCCAAAATGCGCCGGTATCAAGCATGAAAGTGGCCGGTTTGCCGTCCATCTCGAACGCCATCAAGATGCGACCGCGATCGTTCGGGACCAGCGAAATCGGCAATGCTGACATCGCGCATTCCTCGCCGAAAGCGAGCGACGCCATACTCGCCACCGCGACCAGCCCAATCGCCGCGATCTGCATCAGTTGCCGCATCGCTTCCCCCAACCGAACCGACACCCAGCGGTAGAATAAGGCGATAATCGGCCGGCGGAAAAGTGGCAAATCGCTGTCGATAACCCCCTAAACCCCCATCGCTTCCTTCACCGCCGTCTGCAACCTGACACCGAAAAGCGGTTTATGCAGGATGGCGTGCGGGTGGTCGGTGTTGATGCGGGCGATCGCTTCGGCTTCTTGTGAGGCGGTGATGAAGATGATCTTCGATCCCACCGTGTCGTGGATGACGATTGCAGCATCCACCCCGTCCTCCTTGCCCTGCAGTCGCATGTCCATCAGCACGACTTTGGGCCGATATTGCTGGGCAAGGGCTATCGCCGCTGCGGCTGTGGCGGCCTTGCCGCAGACCGTCACCCCCATCGATTCGATTTGCAGGCGGAACATATCGGCGATCAGGAACTCGTCATCGACGATGAGGACGCAATCGTGAAGCTCGGACGGTGCTGTATCGGTCATGACGCCACCGGGATATTGAGACAGATCTCAGTCTTAAAGCCATTATCGAAGTAAGACTTCATCGTGGCGCCGAGTTGAGCCACCAGCCCGCTCAAAATAGTATGCCCTAAACTGCTTGATTCAGCAGCCCTTTCCTCAAAATCGAAGGGTTTGTCGCCGGTATCGGAGACAATAAGGCAGGCCTCGCCGCTGTAATTGTGTTGAAATGTCACCGAAATGCCGCCCTTGCCCTGCGGAAAGGCGTGTTTCAACGCGTTGGTGACAAGCTCGGTCACGATCAGACCGAACGGGATGCCGACATCGAGCGTCACCTCCTGGTCCATGACATCGAGCGACAAGGCTACCCCGTCCTGGCCGCTGGCGCCGGCGATGTTGCCGCAGAGCTCGTGCAGGAAGGGCGCTAAATTAAAGGTTTCAAGATTGGCCGAGGCCATTAATTGCTGATGCACCAGACTTAGCGTGTAGATCCGGCCGCGCAGGGCCGACAGATCGCTCTCGCGGGTTCTGGCGTCGGCCGGCCGCGTCATATGCATGAACAACAAACCGTCGACGACCTGAAGATTGTTCTTCACGCGGTGATAAACCTCGCGTAGCAGCAGATCGCGCTGCTTTAAGGCGTCGGATAGGCGGGCGTTGGTCGCGCTGATCTCCTCCGTCCGTTCCTCGACCCGGCGCTCAAGCTCGGCATTCGCCTGCTTAATTCGGGCTTCGCTCTCGCGCAGCTCGTGGTTCAAGCGCTCTAATTGCGAGGGCGAGGGCAGGGCCGCGATCCGGGGGACGAGCGGCCATAGCGCAATCGCCGTGGTCAGCGACAAGACGGCGGTGATCGCCTTCTCAACGCCTTCGAACTGATAGATCGGCAACCACAATGTGACGATGCCGAGCAGATGGCTGATCCCGCAGGCCATAATGAAGGCGACGAACAGCGAGACGATCCAGCGGTATTTGATGTCCGGCCGCCGACGCAGCAGCCACAGCAGCGCCAAAGGGACTGAAAAATAAGCCGCCGCGATGACGGCATCGGACCCGGCATGGAGGACTAATAGCTCGGGCTCCCAGCTCAAGCAGAAACCATGAGGCGTCAAACCCGATGGATCAAACCAGTCTGTGAGCGACATCACGGATCACCCGATATTTGTTCCACAAAGATATCGGATCATAGTCTGGAATGACCGGCCGCGTTACACCCTCTTGGTAGGATTGCGTATCGTTGCGTAAGGCTGGTGGCCGCGACGCTAATGATCGGTTCGCCGGTCCCGCACGTATTGCAACTCGCGCCGGCAAGCCTCGGCAAAGACCGCGAGCGGGTCGGAGAATTCCTTCGCCAGCACGCTGTTGCGCAAGTCTTCAAAGCTGCGATTGGGCGCTTGATAGGTATCCATCACCTGATGGATTACCTGCTGCGCCGCATTGACGACCTCGCGGCTGGATGTCAGGCGCATCCGGTTGATCAGAGCATGCAGCGTCATCAGCACCTCTGGCCCCTCGGCCTGATGCGACATGCCGTCGGCGATGCGCTTGGCCGCCTCGCACAGGAAGTCGGCATAAAGCGCTTCGCGCTTGGTCGATACATGCCGGCGATGCTGGGTGCGCAGCTGATTGGTTTGCGACAGCCAGTTCGACACCAGCGACGAGAAGCCGCCGACCAGCGATCCGGCAAGCGCCGAACCGGCAGAGAGTAGTCCTGTATCCATGAAAGCCTCGGGTATTAGAGGGATGACCGCGCAAGAATAATACCGAGCGGCCCAAAACGCGCCTCTAATTGCCCGCTATTGGGTCGGCGGCACGTCGAAACTGGTCGGGGCCGATTGGATCGTGGCGACGCTTCTTTGCTGGATTTCCATGATCGCGAGGCCGCGCTCAACCACGCCGGTATCCTTGAAGCGGAAAATCCCGTCGACTCCGGCAAAGCCGACCGGATTACGTAGGGCATCGCCAGAAAAATCGGCGTGGCCGCCCAAACGCGCCAGCACGGCGGCAAGGCCGGTCGCGTCATAGGTGAGAGTGGTCAGGCGCGGCGCAGCGCGGCCAAAGCTGCTGCGATAATGCTGCTCATAGGCTTGACGCTGGGCCGGATCGGGGCCGGCGAACCAGGCGCCGACCAGCCCCGGCTCAGTGCCGAG
This sequence comes from uncultured Elstera sp., assembly GCA_903931835.1. GTDB lineage: Bacteria > Pseudomonadota > Alphaproteobacteria > Elsterales > Elsteraceae > CAIZEE01. The sequence continues at coordinate 613 of CAIZEE010000310.1, read as the reverse complement.
CGACGGGTCCTCCCAGGTATTGGGGCCGAGCAGATGGATGCGCGGCACGTCGATATCGTAATAGGGCAGCAGCGCCGCCATGTTCTTCAGGCGCTGGCCGCTTTCGCCGACCACCAGCGCCTGGTAATCGACATCCTTGTCGGTTTCTAGTTTGGCCGCGCGCCGGCGCTGGTCATTGGTGCGGCCGGCATTCTCTTCGACCTTCTCATGCGCCTGACGCTGTTCGAATTCTGCCGTGCGGCGGACGATAGTGGTGAAGTCGGATGTGCCGGCGGGATAGGTGTCGCTGCGCACCACCGTATCGCCATCCGCCTCCACCGTGCGTTGCAATGCTGCGGACAGGCGCTGGCCATAGGTGTCGTCGGGCAGGAGCGAGGCGTATTTCTCCGTCCCCTTGCCATGGGCAAACCGCACCACCGCCTCGATCGCCTCACCGGGCGGCAGGCCGAACACGAAGATGCCGGGGCCGGCGACGCCGCTATCATTGGAGAAGGTCACGACATTGACGCCGCGGATACGCGCGACATCCGCCACCTCGCGCACTTGGCGGGCATAAAGCGGCCCCAGAATGAGCTGAGCTCCGGCGTCGACCGCCTTTTGCGCCGCCGGGCCC
>CAIZEE010000309.1 GCA_903931835.1 uncultured Elstera sp. | reverse complement strand
CGCAACACCCAGCGACACTTGGACATAGGACGGAAACACGGGCTGCTCGGCGTAAAGCCGGTCGACCGAGTCGCTTTTATATTCGCCGCCCAGGAGATCATAGATTGCGGCGTGACCGTCAGCGGCGGAGATCACCCAATCCGCAACTATGGTTTCGCCGCTGGCCAAAGCCACGCCGGTTGCAACGTCGTTTTCGACGATGATCTTTTCGACCTTGACGTCCGTGCGCAGCGTTCCGCCCGATGCGCGAAAGCGTTCGACGACGAGGTCGATGATAGCCTTCGACCCGCCAATCGGATAACCGGCGTTGTCACGGTTCATCCACGCGAACATGAACACCAGCGCGATCACCGACATTTCCGCTGTCCCACTATCGCCAAAGAAGCTGCGAAGCAGGTGGTGCTTGAAGCGCTTGCCGTAGTCTGCGGCGCTCATCGCCGCCCAGTGCTGCAACAACGGCAACCTTGGCGCCAGGCGAAGCATCGCCCAGGCCCGGCGCGGCCAAGACCCATTCATCAAATCCTGCATGGGCAAATCCGCGAGCACGCGGATCGCCGCTGTGAACGCCTTGATTTCGTCCGCGTCACCTGGGGCCTCGCGCATGAACTCGGCTTCCATGCGGTCAACATTGGAATAGACGCGGAGCGATCGGCCTCCATCGCTCTCCACGCGTTGGTATTCCTCTGCATAATGGAATTTGAGCCGGTCGATGTCGAAAACTTCGCGCCATTGCGCGTTGAGCAGCCCCTCGGGGGACGAACCGACCAACCAATGAATACACGTCTCGAACCTGTAGTCGCCGCGCTTCCAGCTGGTCGCCAGGCCGCCCGGGGTCGTGTGCTGTTCGAGAACTTCAGCTTGGTATCCACAGGCCTGCGCGTAGACGCCCGCACACAACCCGGCGATGCCGCCGCCGATGATGACAATCTTGCTTGACCCTGACGTCATGGATTGGCTCTCGTTGGAATAATCAACGGCCAGACCTCGGGGGCGAGCCCTTTGTCGGGAGGGCTGTCATGAGGGTTCACGCCGTTTAAGCGGCAGCTGGGGCGTGCGAGGCTGCGTCACTCTTCCGCACCGGCTGCGTCTGGACCTGTCGGGCGAAACTCTCGGTCAAACCACGCCAATTACCTGAATAGGTCGCTATCCCGTTCACGATCAGATCGGCAAGCGGAGCGCGACCGCAAAGCGCCGCCATCCGGGCCAGGGCGGCCTTGCCGCCACTGCCGCCGAGTGTGCAGAACAACGCCACCTGCTTGATCCCGGGATTTTCCCTCATGATGTAGGTGCGCATAGGCGTCGCCATGTTCGACGCCCAGACGGGACAGCCGAGTATGACGACATCGTAGTCAGCCACATTCTTCGTTGGCTGCGAGATCGGTGGGGAGCTCTTGAGTAACGAAGCGACGACGGCCGACGGAAAGGCAAAAGGGCCACCACGCGGTTCGGCATCGCGGATTCGCTCGATGTCGGCGGACAGCGTTTCCGCAATCAGGTTGGCGACTTTTTCCGTATTGCCTGTCCAAGAATAATAGGCGACGAGAAATCTCGGCACAGTGCAGTTCCTGTCTGAACGAGCGGATGGAGCGCCATAATCGGACGCCAGCCCGACCATTAGTGGCGTTCCGACCATGTCGGAAGAGTCGGGGTCTACCTAGTTCAAGCTAGGTCCTATCGCCCCGCCAAAGCGCCCCACATGAGGGACCACCGCAAGCCTCAAAGGTTTCTGACCATGTAGGAACCAGTTCGCAGTCCGCGCCAGCCCACTTGAGTATAATCCGAACCTTACAACCCTGCGCGGCCGGACCCAACATCAGCGAACTAACCGAAAATTCCTCCCTGTGGTCGGTCGGGTGCTGCAATCCGACTGCACGGTTGAATACGGCCGGTTCCCGAAATTGGCTGGGCGAAGTCCATCCGCACCCCTCAGGAGAATAACATGAACACCGATCACAAGCTGAAGACGGACGTCCTTGCAGAACTGGCTTGGGAGCCAAGCGTCAGCGCCGACCATATTGGCGTCACGGCGAAGGACGGCGTGGTGACCCTGACCGGGCATGTGGATACCTTCTGGCAGAAGCACGCCGCCGAAAATGCCGCTGGCCGCATCCAGGGCGTGAAAGCGGTAGCCGAGGAGATCGAAATTCGACTGCCTTTACACGCCAAGCGTGCCGACGATGAGATCGCCGCCGCCGCCCTCAGCCGAATGTCCTGGGACAGTTCGATCCCCAAGGACGCCGTGAAAGTCAAAGTCGAAAAGGGCTATGTCACGCTTACTGGCCAGGTCGATTGGCACTATCAGCATGAAGCAGCTGCGACGATGGTCCGCTCGCTCACCGGTGTCACCGGCGTCTCGAACCAGATCTCGATCAAGTTGCGGCCGGACACGGCCGCCATCAGCGACGACATCATGCATGCGTTGCACCGGTCATGGTTCTTCGACGATGACAACATCCACGTCAGCGCGGAGGGCGGCAAGGTTCACCTGACCGGCACCGTAGATTCATGGTTTGATCGACAGACCGCGGCGTCGACAGCGTGGGCGGCCCCCGGGACGACATCTGTTGAGAACGACATTCGCGTCAGCTGACGTCAAATCCCACGCCCGCCGATCCGCAGACACGGGTGGGCGGGCGCGCCGCGGCAGCGACCTCGATTGATGGCTGGTCAGACCGGCGGCCATTAACGAAGCCACCGCCGTGGCGAACGCAAGGCTGTCCACCGTGCTGACAAGACGAAACGTATTTCTAGGCGGCGGAACTTTAGCCTTAGTCGGCGCGGGCGCTGCTTATGCCGTTATTCAAGATATGGGTTCGTTAGATCAATACGAGGCTGCGGTCGCTGTCACACGCGCGACCCTCGCTCAGATGCCCGAGATCGGCGACTTCCTGCGATACGCGACGCTTGCCCCGAGCGGTCATAATACCCAGCCATGGAAATTTCGGCTTAATGGCAACCAGATCACGATGCTGCCCGACCTCGTGCGGCGAACGCCAATCGTTGACCCGGACGATCACCACCTGTTTGTGAGTCTCGGCTGCGCCGCCGAAAATCTTTCCCTCGCT
>CAIZEE010000308.1 GCA_903931835.1 uncultured Elstera sp. | reverse complement strand
TGGCTATGACGTCGCGTCGGCTTTCGACGAGATGGTCACCGGCCACGGCCATCTGCGTCCGCATTGGCGCAAGCTGATCGGGCAATTGGCCCCGCTCGACCCCGAAAACATCATCGAACGGGAGGACGAGGCGCGCCGCCTGCTGCGCCAGAACGGCGTCACTTATTCGATTTATGGCGATCCGCAGGGTGCCGAACGGCTGTGGCCGCTCGATCTGATACCGCTGCTGATCTCGGCCGAGGAATGGCGGGTTATTGAGGCTGGCGTGATCCAGCGCGCACGTCTGCTCAACCTCATTCTCGACGATGTCTATGGCGAAGGACGGCTGGTCAATGAGGGCTGGCTGCCGCCGGCGCTCGTTGCCGCCAATCCTGGATTCTTGCGCCCGTGTTACGGCATAGCGCCGCCGGGCGGCATCTATCTGCACCTCTGCGCGATCGATATCGCGCGCGCTCCAGATGGCCGGTGGTGGGTGTTATCCGATCGAACACAGGCGCCGAGCGGTGCCGGCTACACGCTGGAAAACCGCAGCGTCATTGGTCGGGTGTTGGCGGATTGCCTGGCGGATGGCCAAGTCCAGCCACTGGCCCCGTTTTTTGCCGTGTTCCGAGAGACGCTGGATGCGCTGATCCCGCGTCATCTGAATGAGCAGGGCGGCAGGCCGGCGCGTCTGGTCCTGCTGACGCCGGGTCCCTACAACGAGACCTATTACGAGCATGTGTTTTTGGCGCGCCAGCTCGGCATCACGCTGGTCGAGGGGGCGGATCTCACCGTTCGCGACTGTCGGGTTTACCTCAAGACGCTGAACGCGCTGGAGCCGGTTGGCGTCATTCTGCGTCGCCTCGACGATGATTATTGCGATCCGCTGACGCTCAGGCCGGAAAGCACGCTCGGCGTGGTCGGGCTGACCGAGGCGGCGCGCGCCGGCAATGTTGCGATCGCCAATGCGCTGGGCAGCGGCTTGCTGGAGGCGATGGCGTTCAAGCCGTTCCTGCCGGAGCTTAGCCGGCGATTGTTGAGCGAGGAGCTACTGCTGCCCGATGTCGCCAGCTGGTGGTGCGGTGAACAGGCGGAATGCCGCTATGTGCTCGACAATCTCGACCATCTGGTAATCAAGCCGGCCTTTCAGTCGCTGCGCCAGGAGGCCATGGTCGGGGCTGAGATGAGCGCGACCCAGCGTAGCAACCTGGCGGCGCGGATTGCCGCCCGGCCGATCGATTTTGTCGGTCAGGAGCGTCTGCCGGCCTCGGTCGCACCAGCCTGGGAAGGCAATCATCTGGAGCCGCGCCCGGTGGTGCTGCGCGTCTATGTGGCGGCGACGCCCGATGGCTTCGTCGTGCTGCCCGGCGGTCTCACCCGTACTTCGACAGTCGACACGCCATCCAATGTGACTATGCAGGGCGGTGCCGGCAGCAAGGACACCTGGATTGTTGGCGGCCAAACCAATCGTGGCGATGCCAGCCGGGTCGCTGCCGTGGCGTTGCCGCAGGCGCTGATCCGGCCAGCCCCGATCGGCGAGCTATCGAGCCGCGTGGCCGACGGGCTGTTCTGGGTCGGGCGCTATGCTGAGCGAACCGATGGACAGGTCAGATTATTGCGAACCTTGCTCACCGGCGTTACCGATGCCGCACGGCCATGGAATTGGCGCGACGCCGAGCCGTTGCTCAATCTCGCCGTCTGGCTGGAGCTGTTTCCGCCTAATGATGTCGGCTCAGGCGTTCCGATCAGCCGGCTCATGCCGATGATCCAGGCAGCTCTGGTCGATCCGGCGCACCCGAGCGGCATTCACCGCAATCTGCAGCGTCTGGCGCGATCGGCGAGCGGCGTGCGCGATCGGTTGCCGCCGGATTGTTGGCGTGTAGCGACGCAATATCAGCGGGCGAATGCGCCGCTCGGCGCCCGCGCTTCGCCGTCGCGGCTGCTGCTCAGGCTCAACGAGCTGGTCATGCTGAACGCGTCCCTGGTGGGATCGATTAGCGAAACCATGCCGCGCGACGCCGGCTGGCGTTTCCTCGATATCGGCCGGCGGCTCGAACGCGCGATTCTGCTGGTGCAGGTCATGCGCGGCATGGCGACGCCGCCACCGCGTGAAGGCGCTCCGCTACTCAATGAAGTTCGGCCGCGCCGCGTTGACGACCGGCGTCTGGCAACCGCGATGTTGGCATTGACCGGGACGCGCTTGGCGTCGCTCGATCGGCCGGATGGCAGCTTGGACAGCCCG
>CAIZEE010000307.1 GCA_903931835.1 uncultured Elstera sp. | reverse complement strand
TGCGCCCTCATATATCGGCGCATGCCGTCGCGAAAGACGTCCGGTGTCAGATAGGTTTCGATCATACGGATGAACAACGCACCCTTTTCATAGCTGATGCGGTCGAACGCAGAGCCGATGGCATGCTCGTTATCGATCGGCACCTGGATGGGATGGGTGGTCGATCGCGCATCGATCGCGAAGGCGGATTCCTTGGCTTCGTGGGCGCGCAGCCAGAATTGCCAATCGGGATTAAGCGCGTCGGTCGATTTGAAATTCATCCATTCGGCGAAGCCTTCGTTGAGCCAAAGGTCGTTCCACCAGGCCATGGTGACGAGATCGCCCGACCATTGATGCGCCATCTCATGGGCGACCACCAGATAGATTGCCTGGCGGGTTGCTTCCGATGAACTCGCCGGATCGAACAACAGCACGTTGTCGATGAAGGTGATGGCCCCCCAATTCTCCATCGCGCCGGCGGCGAAATTGCCTGGAACGGCGATCAGGTCGAGCTTGGCCAAAGGATAGGGAACACCGAAATAATCATTGTAATAGGCCAGGATTTTGACCGCAGCCTCCAAGGCGCCACGGCCCTGTTCCGCCTTGCCGGCGATCGCCCAGACACCGATATCGGTGCCGGTCGAAGCATCATGAATACGCTCCAGATGGCCAGCGCAGAGCGCCAGCAGATAGGTCGACATGCGCGGTGTCTGACCGAATACCGTCTTTTTAAGGCCGCCCGCCACCTCCGTCTCCGCAGTGATCGGCGTGTTCGAGATGACCGCCAAATCCTTAGGCAGCGTCACCGCCAAATCGAAGGTCGCTTTGAAAACCGGCTCGTCCCAGCTCGGCAGCATGCGTCTCGCATCGGTCGCTTCAAACTGGGTCACCAGCATGCGCTGCTTGCCGGTCGGCGTGTCGTAATCGTTGTAATAGAAGCCGGCCGGCGTTTCCGGAATTTGGCCCGAATAAGCAATAACCAGCGTATGCGGGCCGGCGGAAAGCTTGTGCGTGAAGTGGAACGTGGCGGTTTCCGCCTTGGCGTCGATCGTGACCTTGGCGGCCGGCTGTTGCTCGCCTTTCAGCGTTACCGAGGCAAAGGTCAGATCAATCGCATCCAGCGTAACCGTATCGGTCGCAGAAGACGCGCTGACATCGATCTCGAGCGTGCCCGCGAAGGTCAAAGCATCCGGGTCAGCCTTGAGGTCCAGGCGATAGGCCGAGGGGACGACAGTCTTTGGAAGTTTGCCAGGCGTGTCTGCGAAATTGAACGGTTTCTCGGCTGCCGCCGGTTGGCCGAGGCAAAGCCCGGCAAGACACACGAAGAGCGCTCTGCGCCATCCTCCAAACAATGCTGACATGGCCATCCTATCGGGGAGTACGATTTGAGGGGAATGCGCCAACTATGAGCAAAGCACGCCGTGCGCTCAACCGGCAAATAGCCGACACGCTTATCCGGCGGGGTGGACTATTACCGGGGCAAGCCGGGTCAATACCTCGGCAGCGTCATACGCGTGCGGGTTATCGGCCGGCTTTTTGCCACTGAAGATCTGAATGTCCATCAGCGATCCGAACCGCGTCGATGTGGTGATCTCGCCACCCACATACCCGCCCCAGCGGCGGCGGAAACCATATCCTTCGGTCGGAAATTCGTCATAGCGGGTCGAGGCCACCGTATTGGTGCTGACATCGACGAAATAGTCGCCATTATTCAGCTTGGTCAGCTCCGCCGCCCGATAGAGCAGGTAGTTTTCCACCGTCGGCAGCGGCGTCTCGTAATTGCCGCTGAATACCACGCGATAGCGGTTTGCCTCGATCTGCTGTTCGCTATAGCCAAAATCATTGCCATTGGCCGCCGGTTGAAACGGCGTCGGCGTGGCGCAGCCGACCAGCATCGTCAGTACTGCGATGCCGGCAAGGCGCTGGGCGAGGACAGATCTTGAAACTGTTAGACGTGCCATGCTCGACCTCCGTTGCAATCCGACGCGGATATCTTGCCATAAATCTAGGATGCTCGCATCGGACTGCAATCAGCCAGCGAGCGGGTGCTCTTTAGAATTTATACGCGCATGCACTGTTGTTTCTCTATGCCCGAAATCATGAATTCGTGTGGAAATGCTGGCCCAAGGACGGGAAGGTCGCTTAGGATCGCCCGCCATGAAATCAACAAACTCAATCTTAGGCAGCTACGGCACCACGATTTTCGAGGTGATGTCGGGGCTTGCGCGCGAACACGGCGCCATCAATCTGGGGCAAGGCTTTCCTGAGGATGGCTTTGATCAAGATATCCTGGCCCATGCGGCGTCCTCCCTCACCGAGATATCCCAGCAATATCCGCCGATGCTTGGCCTGCCCTCCTTGCGCGAGGCGGTAGCGGAGCATGACCGGCGCTTCTACGGGCTCGATCTCGACTGGCAGCGCCATGTGATGGTCACCTCCGGCGCTACCGAGGCCCTGACCGCGAGCCTGCTGGCGCTGATCGATCCGGGCGACGAGGTCGTTGTGATCGAACCGCTTTATGACACCTATCTGCCGGTGATCCGGTTGGCGGGTGGCATCGCCAAGCTCGTCCGGCTCGAAGCGCCGGATTGGGCGCTGCCGCTCGACCGGCTGGCGGAAGCATTTTCCGACCGCACGAAGCTCATTCTGCTGAATTCGCCAATGAATCCAATCGGCAAGGTCTTCTCCCGGACTGAACTCGAGGCCATCGCGAAGCTCGTGCAAGCTTATGATTGCTATGCCATTTGTGACGAGGTTTATGAACATCTGGTATTTGATGGTCGCCCGCATATTCCGCTGATCACACTGCCCAGCATGGCGGAACGGGTGATTCGGATCGGTTCCGCCGGCAAGACGTTCTCGCTGACCGGCTGGAAGATCGGCTACATCACCGCCAGCGCCGATCTGATCGGCAAATTGGGACGCGCGCATCAGTTCCTGACCTTCACTACGCCGCCCAATCTGCAGCAGGCCGTGGCCTATGGTCTGTCTAAGCCGCTTCAGTATTTCACCGCCATTACCGCCGCGATGCAGCAAAAACGCGACAGGTTTCAAGCGGCGATGCAGGGCCTCGGTTTTGACGTCCTGCCCAGCGCCGGAACCTATTTCACGACGGTCGACATAAAATCGGTTTGCGACGATGAAGACATGGCGTTCTGCCAGCGTATTACTCGGGATGCCCGTGTCGCCGCGATCCCGCTCAGCGCATTCTACGCACAACCGGTTACCAGTACGCTGGTGCGTTTTTGCTTCGCCAAGCCCGATTCGATGATCGACCAGGCGATCGATCGGCTGTCTGGTGCGTTGTAATAACGCGAAGGTATTTGGATACTGTGCTGCGCTGCATCGTAACAAAGAGTAACAAAAGGTGATTTGCCTGCTGGCGTAGGCGCTGCTACCTCATTAACCGTGTATTAAGGCTTACTGGAAAAAAGCGTATGGACAGGTTCGAGGTTGTGGGGGGTGCGGCGGTCACGGATAGCCAAGGTTCAGCCTTGCGTTCCGATCGCAACGTGGTGCTGCAACGGACGCTTGGTTCGGCGGTAAGTTGCACGGGACAGGCGCTGCATAGCGGCGCGGAAGTATCCATGGTCCTGCATCCCGCCCCGGTCGATCACGGCATCGTTTTCCAGCGTACCGATATTCCCGGACCCGACGGTCGCATTCCCGCGTCCTGGGACAATGTCGTCAATACCAGCTTCTGCACTGTTATCGGCAATCGATCCGGCGCGACCGTGTCAACCATCGAGCATCTGATGGCGGCGCTGGCGGGCTGCGGTGTCGATAATGTCCTGATACAGATCGATGGGTCGGAATTGCCGGTTATGGATGGCAGTGCGGCCCCCTTTGTTTTCCTGGTCGAATGCGCCGGGACCGTCGCACAGGATGCGCCGCGCCGTGCGCTGAAGATCAAGCGCCGCGTGACGGTTGAGGCGGATGGCAAGCGCGTCGAGCTGACGCCCGCCCGCGATTTCCAGATCAATTTCCGCATCGAATTCGATGGTACGATCGGCCGGCAGGACTACGTGTTCGGCGGTGCGTCCGGCGCCTTCAAGGCAGAGCTCAGCCGTGCGCGGACGTTCACCTTTGCCGGCGAGATCGAGCAGTTGCATGCTGCCGGCCTGGCGCTGGGCGGCTCGCTGGACAACGCGGTGGTGATTGAGGGCGACCGGGTTCTGAATGACGGTGGCCTGCGCTACGCCGATGAATGCGTGCGGCACAAGGTGCTGGATTGCCTGGGTGATCTCTACACTGTCGGTGGGCCGATCATCGGGCATTACCACGGCCTGCGTGCTGGTCACGGCATGACCAATCGCCTGCTAAAGGCATTATTCGCCGACCCCGCGAATTATGAGTGGGTCGATCAGCGTGAACCGGCAGCGCGCCAGCCGGTCTTGACGGCGGTGCCTAATACGCCGCCGCTACGCGCCGAATTAGGGTTGAAGCTGGCCGCGTCTGCCTGATCCACTTGGATTACGCTCTGGCACGCTTGGCAATGCTTGGCGTCCGCGATGGTGTCGTGTAGGTTGCCAGCCTTCGTTCCTTGTCCTTAAGGTCCCGTCTGGCGCATGAGCACTCCAAATTTGCATTCCTTGGCCACGCGCATTGCCATTGTGGGGGCCGCGTTCCTTCTAGCGGCCTGCGGCAGCGACAAAAAGGAAACCTATGTCGAGGCTCCGGTGGAGGAGCTTTACAACGCCGCCACCGATCTGTTGATCGCCGAGAGCTATACGGCCGCTGGCCGGTTGTTTGACGAGGTGGATCGCCAGCATCCGTATTCGGTTTGGGCCGCCAAGGCGGAATTGATGTCTGCCTATGCGCAATATGAGCGCAACAAGTTCGACGACTCGATCGCTTCCCTTGATCGCTTCATTCAGCTTCATCCGGGTAACCGCGATGCGCCCTATGCCTATTATCTGAAGGCATTGTGCTACTACGAACAGATCGAAGACGTTGGTCGCGATCAGGAAACCACCAGAAAGGCGCTAGACGGGTTGCAGGAAGTGCTGCGGCGCTATCCGGACTCGGTCTATGCCCGCGACGCACGGGTGAAAATCGATCTGACGCGCGACCATCTGGCGGGTAAGGAGATGGAGATCGGTCGCTGGTATCTGCAGCAGGGCCAGTATGTTGCCGCCATCAACCGCTTCCGTCGAGTGATCGAGGTCTATCAGACAACCAGCCACGCGCCCGAGGCGCTGGAGCGCCTGACCGAGGCCTATTTGGCGCTTGGCATTCGTGACGAAGCACAGACGGCGGCCGCAGTGCTGGGCTATAATTTCCCCGGCTCGAAATGGTATAAGGACAGCTATGAGCTGCTCCAAGAGGCCCATGTGGCGCCACAGGAAGACAAGGGGTCTTGGATCAGCCAGGCCTGGAAGTCCTTGTTCTAATCCCCATCCGCCACAGGTTGTCCGGCGATGCTTCTGAGCCTTGGCATCCGCGATTTTGTGTTGATCGAGCGGCTCGATTTCGAGATCGGCTCCGGACTTTCCGTGCTGACCGGGGAGACCGGGGCGGGCAAGTCCATCCTGCTTGATTCGCTGAGTCTGGCGCTGGGTGGGCGGGCTGAGGGCGGGGTGGTGCGCAAGGGGGCGACGCAAGCCGTCATCACCGCTGAATTCGACGTGCCGGCCGATCATGTGGCCCGTCATCTGGCCCGTTCCCGCGATATCGATGTCGACGGCACGCTGGTTCTGCGCCGCATCGTCACCGACGAGGGACGCAGCCGCGCCTCGATCAACGGCTCGGCCGTCAGCGTCGGCGTGCTCCGGGAGATCGGTGCTGCTCTCGCGGAAATCCAAGGGCAATTCGAAGGGCACGGACTGCTGGATGCGGGCACTCATCGTGGCCTGCTCGATGAATTCGGTCAGACCGGCAGTCTGCGTCAGATGGTTGCCACCGCCTATGCCGCGTGGCGCCGGGCGGCATCGGCGCGCGCCGATGCGATCGCCAGCGCCGCTGAAGCCGCTGCCGAGGAAGACTACCTGCGGCAAAGCCTTGATGAGCTGAACGGTTTCGACGCCAAACCGGGTGAGGAGCTGACGCTCGCCAGCCAGCGCACCATGCTGCAGCAGCGCGACCGCGTCGTCGAGGCATTGACGGCCGCCGCTGCGGAGTTGGAGGGCGAGCGCGGCGCTGAAAGCCAGCTTGCCCGGGCCTTGCGTGTTCTCACGAGGCTCGGCCCGCAGGCCGGCACGGAGCTTGAGCCGGCCATCGCCGCGCTCGATCGCGCTGCCGCCGAGATTGCCGACGGCATGGCCGCCCTGACGCGCCTGATCTCATCCGACAGCTTCGCCGAGGGCAGGCTGGAGGCGATCGAGGAACGCCTGTTCGCGCTGCGCGCGCTTGCCCGCAAGCACCAGGTTTTGCCGGATGCGCTGGCCGAGCTGCATCAGAAAATGAGTGAGCAACTGGCCGCGATCGAAGATGGCGGCGATCGCCTCGCTCGGTTGGCGGAGGCGGAGGCCGCTGCACGCGCCGCCTATATCGATCACGCCGCCAGTTTGACGGCAGCCCGCGTGAAGGCGGCGGCACGGCTTGATCGCGCCGTGATGCAGGAACTCGGCCCCCTGAAACTGGAAAAGGCGCGGTTCCGGACCTCTCTTCAGACGCTCAGCGAAAGCGATTGGGGGGCAGAGGGCGTGGAGCGCGTCGTCTTCGAAATCGCGACCAATCCCGGCGTCGAACCAGGCCCGCTTGACCGGATCGCCTCAGGGGGCGAGTTGTCGCGCTTCATGCTTGCCTTGAAGCTCGTGCTCGTCGGCTCGAACCCGGTGCCGACCTTAGTGTTTGACGAGGTCGATAGCGGTATTGGTGGCGCTGTTGCGGCTGCAGTCGGCGAACGGCTGGCCATATTGGCGCGGCGGCTTCAGGTTCTGGTTGTCACGCATAGTCCGCAGGTCGCTGCACTGGGCGCCCATCATTGGCTGGTTGCCAAGCGCCAGGCCAAGGGGATGACGGTAAGCTCGGTTGAGTTGCTGGATGAAGCCGCGAGGCGGGAGGAGATTGCGCGCATGCTGTCGGGTGCGACTATCACCGAGGAAGCCCGCGCTGCGGCCGATAGTCTGCTGGCCGGCCGTCTGGTCGCATAGGGCCTCGCCAATGGTTGATGCCGAAAAGCCGGTTGAGGCCCTGACGCTGGAGGAGGCGGCCGACGAACTTCGCCGCCTGGCGGCGACGATCGCCCATCATGATGTCCTCTATCATCAGAACGACGCACCGGAGATTTCCGACGCGGATTACGATGCGCTGCGCCTGCGCAACAAGGCGATCGAGCAGCGTTTCCCCGAACTCGTCCTGACCGATGGGCCGAGTACACGCGTCGGCGCTGCTCCCTCAGCCGGCTTCGCCAAGGTCACGCATAGCCGTCCCATGCTGTCGCTCGACAACGCCTTCACGGACGAGGATGTCCGCGAGTTCTGCCGCTCCGTCCGCAATTACCTGAAACGTGATTTTGATGCCGATCCGGCTCTGACGCTCGATCTGGTGGCCGAGCCTAAGATCGATGGCCTGTCCTGCGCGCTGCGCTATGAGCACGGCCGTTTCGTCCAGGGGGCGACCCGCGGCGATGGCACGACCGGTGAGGATGTCACAGCGAATTGCCGAACGGTCGCTGGCATCCCGCTTCATCTGACGGGGAGCGGATATCCAGCGCTGCTGGAGGTGCGCGGCGAAGTCTATATGGCGCGCGACGCCTTCTTCAAACTCAATCAGGAACGCAGCGCCGCTGGCGAGCCGGTCTTTGCCAATCCGCGCAATGCGGCCGCCGGCAGCCTGCGCCAGCTCGATCCGGCGATCACCGCCAAGCGTCCGCTCGCCTTCTTCGCCTATGCGATCGGCGAGACGGATGGCAGCGTCGGGATCACGCATTTCGAGATGCTGGAAAACTTCGGGAAATGGGGCTTCCAAGTGAACCCGCTTGATCAGCTTTGTCCAGACGAGGATGCGACTTTGGCGTTTTACGCTGAAGTTGGCCGGCGGCGCGCGAGCCTGCCCTACGACATTGACGGCGTCGTCTACAAGGTCAACCGCTTCGACTGGCAGCGCCGCCTCGGCATGGTTGCGCGCGCGCCGCGCTGGGCGATTGCCCATAAATTCCCGGCCGAACAGGCGCGCACGGTGTTGCGGGAAATCAAGATCCAGGTTGGCCGCACCGGGGCGCTGACCCCCGTCGCCGAGCTGCAACCGGTGACCGTCGGCGGCGTCGTGGTCAGCCGCGCCACCCTGCACAACGAGGACGAGATCGCCCGTAAGGATGTGCGCCCCGGCGACACGGTGATCGTGCAGCGCGCCGGCGACGTGATTCCTCAGGTCGTCAGCGTCGTGCTCGAAGCGCGGCCGGCGGATTCGCAACCTTACGTCTTTCCCGATCACTGCCCAGAATGCGGCTCGCTCGCCATTCGTGAGCCGGGCGAGGTGGTCAAGCGCTGTACGGGTGGTCTGATTTGTCCGGCCCAGGCGGTCGAGCGGCTGCGCCATTTCGTCAGCCGCGATGCGTTTGATATCGAGGGGCTGGGTGCTAAGCACATCAAGGCGTTGTTCGACGATCACCTTGTCCGCTCGCCCGTCGACATCTTCAGCCTGCAGAAGAAGCATCATGAGAATCTACGGATGCGGGAAGGCTGGGGTGCCTTGTCTCTTCGCAATCTCTATCAGGCGATCGAACAACGCCGAACCATGGCGCTTGACCGGTTCATCTACGCGCTTGGCATAAGGCAGGTCGGGCAGGCGACGTCGAAGCTGCTGGCACGCCATTACGGCGATGTGAACGCATGGCGTCAGGCGATGATCGACGCTGCCGATCGCGCGGGCGATGCCTGGGCCGATCTCGACAATATCAGCCAGATCGGCGAGAGCGTTGCGACCGATCTCGTTGCCTTCTTTGCCGAGCCGCACAACATCACGGTGG
>CAIZEE010000306.1 GCA_903931835.1 uncultured Elstera sp. | reverse complement strand
GGATCGCCGGCAAGCGCCGGGTAAACACCCTTGATGCCGAGCCCGGTTACCTGATGGCAGGGGGAGCATTTCTGCTTGAACAGCGCCCCACCGGCCGCCGCGTCCTGGGCGGATACGGGCGCTGAGCCCAGGCAAAACAACGCTGTCAGGGCTATCAGCCCCGGCACTAACCGCTTCATCGACTAACCTCCCGATTACGCCAGCCCGATTATGCCTGTTGGGCGCGGGTATGAACTTTCTCGATCTGCTGCCAGGCGGATTCGATCGCGCCTGCCTGCCAACCACCAAGATAGCTCAAATGCTCGCCGGCCAAATACACGCGACCATCTGCCTCAAGCAGCTTCGGGTAGTTCTTCTTGCGGCTATCGTCGGACCACTCGGCCCAGCCGCCCAGATTGTATTTCACGCGGTGCCAAGCGAGCGAGAAACCGGTCTCGTATTCAGGACGGTATTGCGGAAACAGCTTGGAGCCGACATCGAGGCAGAACTCGGCGCGCTCGGCCAGCGACAGCCCGCTGAACTCCACCGCATGATCGGCGAAGTTGTAGTATCCCAGGATCACGCCCTTGTTCCCCTGCCAGTTGGATGAGGGCAGCGAGACGAGCTGGGCACCCGGAATATCGGTGATGCAATGGCCGCCATAAATGCCGTCATCTTCTTCCCAGAAGCGGCGCTTGAACTGCAGGCCCATCTTGCAGACGGGCATATAGGCAACGCCGGCCATCGCCTCCTTGAAGGGGGCTGAGAAATCGGCGTCGATGCCGCGCAACACCGAAAGCGGGATGGTACAGACGGCGTAATCGCCCGAGATCGTGCCCTTCTTGCCTGTCTTGGTGTCGACATAGTTGATCGTCACACCCTTATCGGACTGGCGGATCTGCTCGACTTCTGAATTGTAGCGGATCATGTGACCAACATTGCGGACCCAGCCCTTGGCGATGCCGTCCATGCCGCCGACCGGTTCGAACATCGTCTTCTGCATGACGAATTCACCGACCGAATGCATCGTGTTCCACAGATTGGATTGCAGCACGTCGCCGAACGGGAAGATGGTGGAGGGCACACCCGGACCAGGATCAGTGCCGGCACCCGGATTAACCGCATAGCCGCGCCCGCCCGTGCCCTTATAGGTCAGCTCCTTCTTGTCGAGATAGCCGTCGCTGACCAGGAATTCCAGGAACTTCGCCTTATCCTCCGGGGTCAGATCGCCATCGAACTTGCCGGTCGAAACGGCCTTCGCCACCAGCTCGCTGGTATGACCGCGCATGTCGGCCTTGACCTCGAAATGGCGCACGCGCTTGCCCTTCAGCGGGCCGTTGCCGTTCTGGTAATAGGCATAGGCCGCGTCGTTTTCGTTGACCATGACCTCCAGCGGCACACCGAATTTGCGCGTGTAATATAGCGTCGAGCGATGGTTGAACGGAATGCGCCACGGGCCGGGATTGATGTATTGGCCCTCATCGAAGGTGCAGACCTCTTTCTCGCCGCCCAATTCTTCGACCGTCGTACCCCTGCGCGCGGTCTGGCAGCGCCCGCCGGCAAAGCTGCGCGCCTCCAAAATGGTGCATTCGTAGCCAAGCTTGCTCATCTCATAGGCCGCCGTCATGCCGGCGTGACCGGCACCCAGGATGACGATCTTCTTGCCCTTGCCGGAACCGCGCAAATCGGGCGGCACCTCGGTAGCGGACG
>CAIZEE010000305.1 GCA_903931835.1 uncultured Elstera sp. | reverse complement strand
CTGTCCGGCGTGGAATTCATCGTCACCAACACCGATGCCCAGGCGATGTCCCAGACCCTGGCGGAATCGCGCATTCAGCTCGGCACCCAGACCACACGCGGTCTAGGTGCTGGCGCCAGACCGGAAGTCGGTCGTGCCGCCGCTGAAGAGGCGATCGAGGATATCCTGGAACAGCTCCAGGGCTCGAACATGGCGTTCATCACCGCCGGCATGGGTGGCGGCACCGGTACCGGCGCTGCCCCGGTTATCGCCCGGGCTGCTCGCGAACACGGCATCCTGACCATCGGTGTGGTGACGAAGCCCTTCCAGTTTGAGGGCGCTCATCGCATGAAGCTCGCCGAACAGGGCATTCAGGATCTGCAGCAATATGTCGATACGCTGATCGTCATCCCGAACCAGAACCTGTTCCGGCTCGCCAATGAACGCACCACCTTCGCCGACGCCTTCAAGATGGCCGACGACGTGCTGCACTCGGGTGTGCGCGGCGTCACCGATCTGATGGTGATGCCGGGTCTGATCAATCTCGACTTCGCCGATATCCGCGCCGTGATGGGCGAAATGGGCAAGGCGATGATGGGCACAGGTGAGGCGGTCGGCGATCGTCGCGCACTCGATGCTGCCGAGGCCGCGATCTCCAACCCGCTACTCGAAGACACGTCGATGAAGGGGGCTAGAGGTGTTCTGATCAACATCACCGGCGGCTATGACATGACCTTGTTTGAGGTCGACGAGGCGGCCAACCGCATCCGGGACGAAGTCGATCCGAACGCGAACATCATCTTCGGTTCGACCTTTGATGAATCGCTCGATGGCAAGATGCGCGTGTCGGTGGTCGCGACCGGCATCGATGTCGACTCTGATGCCGAATCGCGCAAGCCGCAGATCAGCCTGGTCAGCGATCGTCCGAAGTCGATCCCAACACCGACAGCGGCCCCCGCGACGTCCGGCTTTGTGCCGGCCATGGCTCAGGCCACCATCGGCATGGGCGGGGCTGTCGCCGCAGCCACGATGTCGGCGCCCTCGGCCGCTCCCGCTGCTACCGAAGCTCCGATGATGGGCCGCTTCGAGTCGCAGGGCAGCGCCGCACTCGCGACTAATGCCTATGCCCATGCAGCCCCGGCGCCGATGGCGAGCACACGGCCGATCCCGCCGCCGTCGCAGCCTGCCATGCCGGCGCCACGCGCGGTCACGACCCGTCCGGTTCCGCCGCCACGCACCGCGACCGGGGATGAGCCATTCATCGCACCGGCTCCGGTCGACCCCTCGACGGCGGCTGCTCAGCCGACCCAGGCTGAGGCGGCACCGGTCCAGGCCGATCCGTTCGCCGAGGCGGCGATGGCAAATCCGCCGCCGCCCCCGGTTGCTCGTGCGCCGGAACGCGCACCGCAGCGTCCACAGCCTGAGATGCGGGTTGAGAAGCCGCGTGCCCCGTCGCTGTTCGAACGTGTGACAGGGACTGCCCGTCGTGCGGCTCCGCCAGTAGCGGCCCAGCCGGCTCGCGCACCGGTCACACCGCCGCCCGTGGCAGCACAGCCGCGTCTCGGCCAGATCGATCCGGGCGAGCGCTTGGCGTCAAGCCAGGTTGAGGATGACCTTCTGGATATCCCGGCTTTCCTGCGTCGTCAGGCTAACTAGGGTACAACCCATGAATTACCGCGCCGCCAAAATAGGCGGCGCGGTAATGAAGGGCTTAAGGGGTTTTTGTCAAACGGGCCACGTCGCGCACGTAGTCGACCAGTG
>CAIZEE010000304.1 GCA_903931835.1 uncultured Elstera sp. | reverse complement strand
GGTGGTTGTCCCCGGCGCGCTGCCGGGCAAGAACCTGCCCGATGGCAGCCCCGGCCCGTCACTCGCCTGCGCTGTGATCGTCAAGCGCGTCGATGCGAAGACGCGGGCCAAGACGGGCATCAACGAATTGCTGCGCGACTGAGATGGCGGTCGATCCGGTAGCCTTGACCCAGGCGCTGATCCGTTGCCCCAGCGTGACGCCGGCGGATCAGGGCGCGCTTGATGTGCTCGCCGCCCAGCTCCGCGATCTCGGGTTCACCTGCACCAAGCTGACCTTTGAGGCAGCCGGCACGCCGGCGATCGATAATCTCTATGCCCGGTACGGCACCGGCGACGATCTGTTCTGCTTTGCCGGCCATACCGATGTCGTGCCGCCGGGGCAGCTCGATGGCTGGTCCGTCGATCCCTTCTCGGGCGAGGTCAGGAACGGCAAGCTCTATGGCCGCGGTGCCGCCGACATGAAGGGGGCGATCGCCTGTTTCGTCGCGGCGGTCGACCTGCTGAAGACCGAATACCCCGATTTCGATGGCTCGATCGGCCTCATCATCACCGGTGATGAGGAGGGGCCTGCGATCAACGGCACGGTCAAAATGCTGGACTGGATGGCCGCCCATGGCGAGCGCGCCTCGGCCTGTCTGGTGGGCGAGCCGACCAATCCGACCAGGCTCGGCGAGATGATGAAGATCGGCCGGCGCGGCAGCCTCAACGGCTATCTGACGGTGGACGGCGTTCAGGGCCATGTGGCCTATCCCGACCGCGCCGATAATCCGGTGCCGAAATTGCTGGCGCTGCTGAACGTGCTGGGCTCCGGCCATCTGGATGACGGCACCGAGCATTTTCAAGCCTCTAATCTGGAGATCACGACGGTCGATGTCGGCAATACCGCGACCAATATCATTCCGGCGCGGGCGACTGCGACCTTCAACATCCGCTTCAACGATCTACACAGCAGCGCCTCTTTAATCGCCGATATCAGGGCCAGGCTGGACGCGACCGGGATTCCGCATGCGCTCACCTTTCAGGTCAGCGGCGAGGCGTTTCTGACCCATGATAACCGCTTAAGCGCGCTGGTCGCGGGTGCCGTCGGCCGCGTCACCGGCCAGATACCGGAGGCGAGCACCAGCGGCGGCACGTCCGACGCACGGTTTATCCAGAAATACTGCCCGGTCGTCGAATTCGGCCTGGTCGGCCACAGCATGCATAAGGTCGACGAGCATACCGATGTCGCCGATCTATCGGCGCTGACCGAGATCTATCTGCTGGTGCTGAAGGATTATTTCGGCCTGACGCCGTCGTAGTGGACCGCGATCAGGTACAGGCCATGCGCCGGCGCTGTCGGCCCGGCCGCCGCCCGGTCACGGGCCTCGAGGGCGGCCTGCAAATCCTCCGTTCCCCACTTGCCGCTGCCGACAAACAACAGGGTGCCGACGATGTTGCGGACCTGATGATGCAGGAAGGACGGGGCCGAGGCCTCGATCGCGATCACGCCGCGATCCCATCGGGTGACGGTGAGGCGGCTCAGCGTCTTCACCGGCGATTTCGCCTGGCACAGGCTCGCGCGGAAACTGGTGAAATCGTGGCGTCCGACGAGGATTTGCGCTGCTGCGTGCATAGCCTCGGCGTCGAGTTCCTTGGTCACCTCCAATTGCCGGTCGCGGTCGACGGT
>CAIZEE010000303.1 GCA_903931835.1 uncultured Elstera sp. | reverse complement strand
GTGCCGTCGTCGCCATCGCATCGGCAAAGCCGAAAGGCAGGCCGCAACACGCGCAATGCGGTTCGGCAATGAAGCTCAACCCGGCCCAGCATTCGGCGCATAGGCTCGCCGGATCGAGCACAGCATTGCCGCAGCCAAGGCAGCGCGGCGGCAGCATCAGATCGACGAGCCGGCGGCCTCGCGCCGTTGCCACCCGAATGGCGCGCGCGATATGCGGGTTCATGAGCGCCGTGCTGCGCGCAACACAGCCTCTACCAACAGTGCTGCCAGGCCGAGGAACAGCAGCACGGCTGCGATCTCTTGGCCCACATGAAGCAGATTGGCGCCGATCCAAATCGCCGCGAGCCAGAGGACGATGCCAAGGGCGAAGGCACCGTCATCGACGAACAGGGACAGCAGCTCGCGGATGATCTTCGTCATCTCGCAAGCCTGATGTCGCGGCAGAGGCGAACACAGAGGAGTGCTACGGCCCCATAGAGCAGCACCAGGCCGATCGCCGCCAGATCACCGCCCGGCCAGGCAACGCCGATGCCCTCACCCACCCAGAATGTGCCGAAGGCGGAGAGCAGCGTGCCGACCACAAATTTCATGGCGTTTTCGGGCAGTGTCGCGATCGGCCTGTGCAGCGCCAATCCCAGCAGGATGACAAGGATCAAGGCAGCCACGGCCCCCAAGGCTGCGGGTGGTAACAGGCCCGGAGCACCGCTGCCAATTGCGATCACGATGAAGACAACCTCAATGCCTTCCAGCATGACGATGTTGAAGGCGCCGGCGATCGCCACACCATCCAAACCCCGCGACCGGGGGCCACGCTTAAGAGCCGTCATCTGTTCCGCGAACAAGGCCGCCTCGTCATGCAGCTTGAGGATGCCGGCAGCGCGCAAGATCGCCTTTCGGAGCCAGCGCAGGCCGAACAGAACCAGGCAGGCGCCGACGACCAATTGAATGAGCCCAAGCGGGATTGTGCTCAACGCCGCACCCAGCGTTACGACGATGATCAGCAACAGGCCAAGTGCCGCCGCAGCACCGGTCAACGCACCCCGCCACCCCCGTGCGAAGCCGATCGCCAGGATAACCGTCAGCGCCTCGACGAACTCGACCGCCGATCCCAGAAACGCCGCCAGCATCGCCGCACCGGCATGGCCGAGGTTCAGTCCATCAAGCATGTTCCTGCCTTGCCTCTTGCGCTTGTGATAGAAGCGCACAAGCTTCTGGCATATTTATATCTTCAAGGATGGCGCGTCGCCTCATGGCAAAACAGATTAAAGACCCCGTCGGCACCATCCGCAGCCTAGCCCCGCATCTCTGGCCCAAACATTCAAACGAGCTTCGCCTGCGCGTCGTGCTGTCGATGCTGTGTTTGTTCATTTCCAAGGCGGCGACGGTTTATGTGCCGATCCTCTATAAGCACGCGATCGACGCGCTTGGGCCGAAGGCCGCGTCCGCCCCCATCCTGTTCTTGGCAACGCCGGCGCTCCTGATCATCGGCTACGGCATTGTCCGCGTGGTCGGCCAGGGCTTCGGCGAGTTACGCGATGCGCTGTTTGCCAAGGTTACGCAGCGTGCGATCAGGGAGGTCGGCCTCCAGACCTTCCGCCATATGCATGCGCTCTCCATGCGCTTCCACATGGATCGCCAGACGGGCGGCTTATCCCGCGCGATCGAACGCGGCACTAAGGGCATCGAGTTCCTGCTGCAATTCATGGTCTTCAACATCCTGCCGACCCTGCTCGAGATCACGCTGGTCTGCGGCATTTTGTGGGCGCTTTACAGCTTCGTCTTCGCCGCTGTCACCTTCGTCACGATCATTGGCTATATCGTCTTCACCATCTCGATCACCGAGTGGCGGACCAAGTTCCGCCGCGAGATGAATGAGCGGGATTCCGAAGCCAATACCAAGGCGATCGACAGCCTGCTCAACTACGAAACCGTCAAATATTTCGGCAATGAGGAGCATGAGGCGCGGCGCTTCGACGTGGCGCTCTCGGCCTATGAGCGGGCGGCGGTGCGCAGCCAGACCAGCCTGTCGATGCTCAATATCGGCCAGGGTGCCATCATCACCGTGGGTCTGATCGCCGTCATGATCCTGGCCGCCCAGGGGGTCACGGCCGGCACCATGACGGTCGGCGATTTCGTGCTGGTGAATTCTTATCTGATTCAGCTCTATCTGCCGCTTAATTTCCTAGGGTTCGTCTATCGCCAGATCCGCCAGTCGCTGACCGATATGGAGGCGATGTTCGACGTGCTGAAGGTCGATGCGGAAATCGCCGATGTCCCGAATGCGATGGCGCTCGGCGTCAGTGCCGGCCGCATCGAGTTCGACGATGTGCATTTCGGCTATGACCCGCGCCGCGAGATCTTGCACGGCGTCAGCTTCACGGTTGAGCCCGGCGAGACCGTCGCCGTGGTCGGATCGTCCGGTGCCGGCAAATCGACGATCTCGCGCCTGCTCTATCGCTTCTATGATGTCACGGGCGGGTCGATCCGCATCGATGGTCAGAACATCGCCGAGGTCACGCAGACAAGCCTGCGCGCCGAAATCGGCATCGTCCCGCAGGATACGGTGCTGTTCAACGACACGATCTATTACAACATCCTCTACGGTCGCCCAGGTGCTACCCCGGCGGAGGTTGAGGAGGCGGCGCGTCTCGCGCGCATTCACGACTTCATCCTGACGCTGCCCGATGGCTATCAGTCGCGCGTCGGCGAACGCGGACTGAAACTCTCAGGCGGCGAGAAGCAGCGTGTCGCGATCGCCCGCGTGATCTTAAAGCAGCCGCGCATCCTGATCTTCGATGAGGCGACCAGCGCCCTCGACAGCAAGACGGAGAAGGAAATCCAGGTCAGCCTTGACCAGGTCTCGGTCGACCGTTCCACCCTGATCATCGCCCACCGCCTGTCGACCATCATCCATGCCGACGAAATCCTGGTGCTCGACCAGGGCCAGATTGTCGAACGCGGCCGCCATGCCATTTTGCTTGAGCAGAATGGCCGCTACGCGCAGATGTGGCGCCGCCAGCTGCAAACAGGTGAGGTCGATGAGCAGGTTCTGCAGGAGGCCGCAGCGCTTTCTTGAAGGCGTAGGTGTGGCGCTGGCAATGGCAGTGCCGGCCCATGCTGGCGAACCGCTGACCATCCGTCAGATTGTTGACGCGCTACGCCAGGCGACGATCACAGAGCCTGCTGATTTTTCCGGGCGGGATATGAGCCGGCTTGATCTGAGCGGCATCGATTTTCGCCATGCCCGGCTGAAAGGGGCCGATCTATTCGGCTCGGATTTGAGCGGTGCCGATTTTACCGGTGCCGATCTGGCCGGCGCCAAGCTCGATCGCACCGTGCTGATCCACACCAATTTTACCCGCGCCGATCTGAGCGATATCAGCCTGACACTGCCCAGCGCCTTCAGCACGATCGAGGTCAAGCCGGATGAGGCGCCGATTTTTGTTGGCGCCAATTTGCGGCATGCCCGCATCTTGGCGAACCTCGCCTGGTCGGATTTCTCCGGTGCCGATATGACCGGGATCAGGTTCAGCCCGGGGCGGGACAGGGTGATCTATGTCGTGCACACCTATCTGACCGGGGCGAAGCTGATCGGCGCCAGGCTGGTCGACGCCGATCTGTCGGAATCGTTTCTAGCGCTGGCCGATCTCACCCGCGCCGATCTGACGGGCGCCAATTTCCAGCGCAGCGATCTATCGAGTGCCGTTTTCACCGGGGCCATCCTGGCTAGTACCGATTTCGGCGGCGCCAAGCTTGATGGTGCGACAGGAGGGCCTACTCTACCCAAATAGGCCCTCCCTAAGCGATCGCCCTTTAGTACATAACGTATTTGGTCAAGGCGTCGCTGACGTTTTTCTGCATCTGGGCATTGAGATCGTCGCCCATCTCCTGGGTCATCTTGAACCAGACGCGCTGGCGGTCGGCCTCGGTAATATCTTCGGCGACCGTCTGGCTGCGATCCACTCTGGCGGTCACGACGGCATCGCGGTAGCCGCGATCGTTGCGGATCTCAAGCGTGACTTCCAGCACCGCATCGTAGCGTGTCGTCTGCTGCGTGGTCAGCTTGCCCTTGAAGCTGTCATCGCGCGGCAGCTCGACTGTGACGACACTCGCGCGATTGACGGTGAAGCGCGCAACACCGGCACCGCCGGCAGCGATCAGCCGGTCCTTCGCCCAGCGTTCAGCCATCAAACCGGGGGAGACCGGGAAGCTCTGTTCGACATTCGGGTATTTCATCGGCGGATTGTAGTCCTGCAGCACCTCGACCTGGCCGACGGCAAGCTTGATCGGGCCAAATTGGTTGAAGCTGATCTGCGGGAAATCGGGCGGCGGCGGGGCCGGCAGTTTGCAGCCGGTGAGGCTGAGCAGGGCGACAGCCAGGCCAAGGAAAGCAAAGCGTTTGCTCAGAGTTGCGAAATTCATGATGGCAATCCCGTTTTGATCAAAATGTCAGAACCGCGATAGGACGGCATTGTAAGAACATTTGAGGCTGTTTTTAGATGCATCAGCCGGCGGGCGGTGCGGCATAAAGTTCCGCCAGCGCTGCATCGTCATAGCGGTAATGCCGATTGCAGAACTCACAGGTGACGACGACCTCGCCATCCTCCTTCATCTCCTCGATCTCGGCTTGCGGCAGGACGGCCAGTACCGACGACACGCGCTCACGCGAACAGC
>CAIZEE010000302.1 GCA_903931835.1 uncultured Elstera sp. | reverse complement strand
CCGGACATCCCATTCGATGATCTCGCGCTTCTCGGGCTGTGCGCCGACGATTCCCGGGTCGTAGGTGAGCAAGCGCCAGCCACCCGTCTTCACGGCGATCGGCTTCTCGCGCAAAGCGCCGAGGGTCCGGTTCTTGGGCACGAGGCCTGCGGCGCGCAGCTGCTCGAACGAGGTCGGCTCCATGCCGTATTCCTCTTTCGGACGTCCGACGACGGCGTTCAGGCCAACCGAGGGAATCTTCATTCCCTGATATTCCCAGACATTGGTGCCGTTGGCGAGTGTCAGCAGCTTTGGCGCGGTTGCCAAGGCTTCGCCCGACAGGTGCTTGTCGTACATATTGCCGGGTTCGGTGATGTGATCATCGACGCTGATGATCACCATGTCGTTCATATGCATGATGAAACCTCCTGGGGATTGCGGAACATCGGGGATCGGTCCGCGATGGGTGGCGGGGCGTTTGTACTGAAATCGCGGGGAACGTCGGGACGACGCACCCCCTCGACCGCGACGGTCGGCTGAAAGGTAAAGCATGACGCGCTGGGAAAGGCCGTGGCGGACAACCCTTCCGGAATGTCCATGCCGCGCCCGTAGGCCATGATCGCTGCCCAGCGCAGGATGCGGACCTGTTCCTGAACCATGGGGGCCAGGCCTGCGATCCAGTCATTGAGCGTATAGAGCGTTAGACCGGCGATGTCCGGGGGGGCGAGCACTGTGCTGTCGTCGAGTGCCCAGTCCAGCACCATGACACCGTCGTGTACCAGCCGCGCTTCACGCTGACCATCGACCGGATCGCTGATCGTCACGTCATAGGCGACCGGCGCGCTGCCGCCCGCGTGCGCGGCCGCCAGCACGGCAAGATCATGCAGATGCGTGCAATTGTGCGTCTTTGCGCCGCGCCGCCCGAATTCGGCCAAGGCCTGGCCGTTGAAGGTTTCGGCCAGCTTTGCGATGGCGCCGGGGCAGGTCGTCCAGGGCCAGCGCTTCATCTCGCCTTTGACCGCGTGTGCGACCGCACCATCATGATCGATGGTGACCACCATGCGGTGCCAGTCATCTTCGAGCTCTGCCACAACATGGCTCTGCGCTGGTTCGATCAGGATGCGGCGGCGGAATGCGGCGGGGGCCATTTTTTCAGTCCCGTGCCAGCAGCAGCGCAGTAGCCAGCGGTCCGCCGCCCGACGTGGCGATGGCCACTTTGGGATCGCCCGCAATCTGGCGTGCACCGCCGGCCCTGCGCAACTGCGTCACCGCCTCGTGCGCAAAGCCAAAGCCGTGCAGGCGCCCGCCGGAAAGTTGTCCGCCGAAGGTGTTGAGCGGCAGTTCGCCATCGCGCGCGATGCGTTGGCCGCCTTCGATGAACTGGCCACCTTCGCCCACTTTGCAGAAACCGAGCGCTTCCAGCCAGGTTACCGTCAGAAAGCTGAAACCGTCATAAAGCTGGACGGTATCGACATCTTTTGGCTGATAGTCGGTCATTTCCCAAAGACGGGCGGCGGTCGAATAGGAGGCCATCCATTCCGACTGATCCCAGCTGTGGCGTTCGGTGGCATAGGCGGCCGCGG
>CAIZEE010000301.1 GCA_903931835.1 uncultured Elstera sp. | reverse complement strand
CACGATCCCGACGCCGACCGATCCAGCGTGTCAGCGTCGAAAGCCCAACGCCCAGATCGGCCGCTATCTCACGCCGGGTCCGACCGCTGGACAACGCCAGGCGGACCGCCTCGTCCTCAAATACTTTCGCAAATGGCTTCTGCTTCGTCATCGAACTCACCTTTCATATCAGGGAAACTTTCCACACGTGGTGTGTCGACCTCAGCTCGACTTTGTACGTTTTTGGTCAGGTCCAGGTCCAGAAGATGCTGTTATCGGCAATGTGGTTGAGGGCCTGGCTGAGTGGCAGGACGCATCCGCCCATATCGTCGATATCTTCCCACTTTCGTCGATGTGACCAGTAGCCGATCCTGACTTCGTCTGCTGTGCCGGTTGGCTTGAGGCGGGCGATCGGTGCCTCGGTTGTCGGCAGGTAGAGATGGTAAGCACCTTTGTCCTCGTACCAGCCCACGCCGCCGCCATTGGCTTCATCAAATGCTTCGATGCGCCTCGCGATCTCGTCCTTTTCCATGCCGCAACGATAGGGGCCTTCAAGTCACGGCGCATCTGATTCACTTCATCGCATGGTTGCTGCGATGGCCTTGCCAGCTTTGCCGGTGAAGATTCGAAGCATGGGATGCTACACCATCCCAAAGCCGTCGTCGGCGATCCCGTCCCCCAGATTTTGCGGCAGTGGCTGCAGGCATGGCGTGCCTGCTTCACGGCGCCCAGCTGGAACATGTGCTCGTTCTGGTGATGGGTGCCCTGCTGGCACCGGGCAAGCGGACCGTCACGTCCTGCCTGCGCATGACCGGGCGGGCCGAAGCGGCCAACTTTGCAAGCTTTCACCAGATCCTCAACCGTGCCCGCTGGAGTTCGCGTGCCGTTGCCAGGCAATTGCTGGAGATTGTCGTCGAACGGCTCGTACCTGATGGCCCTGTCGTCATCGGCATCGACGACACGATCGAGCGCCGATGGGGGCGCCGGATCAGCGCACGGGGTATCTACCGGGACCCGGTGCGCTCCAGCCACGGCCATTTCGTCAAGGCCAGCGGGCTGCGCTGGCTGAGCTTCATGGTGCTCACCCCGGAGCCATGGACCCGCCTGATCAAGGCCTTGCCGGTCTTGACGCTGCTTGCCCCTTCGGAACGATCCAACCATCGCCGCGGCTGTCGTCACAAGCTGCTGACGGACTGGGCCCGGCAAGGCGCACTGCAGCTGTGTCGCTGGCTGCCAGGGCGCCGGATCATCTTCGTGGGCGACAGCAGCTTTGCCGCCCACGAACTGGCCCATGCCATTACCCGGCGCGCAACGCTCATCAGCCGGCTGCGGTTGGATGCCAGCCTGTTTGCACCGCCCGCGAAACGAACATCCCGCACGATGGGACGGCCCGCGCAAAAAGGCCCGGCGCTGCCAAAACTCAAGACCCTGCTGGCCAACCCCGCGACCAGTTGGACAAGGACAATCGTTTCCGCCTGGTACGGCCATGCCGATGGCAAGGCACTCGAGATCACATCCGACATCGCCCTGTGGTACAGGCCGGGCACCCCGGTATTGCCGGTCCGATGGGTTCTGGTTCGCGATCCCGACAAAAAGCGCGATCCGCAAGCCTTCTTCAGTACCGACGTCTCCCTGGATCCCACCGACATCATCGCTTTATACGTTCGCCGATGGCAGATCGAGGTCACCTTCGCCGAAACGCGCGCGCACCTGGGCGTCGAGACACAGCGCCAATGGAGCGACAACGCCATAACGCGAACCACCCCGGCGCTTCTCGGTCTCTACAGCCTCGTATCGCTGTGGGCCGGCGAATTGCTCACCAGCAGCAGCATCCCTTACGCCGCCGCGTGGTATCGAAAAACCAGCCTGACGTTCAGTGACGCCGTCGGTGCCGTCCGGCTCGCAATCTGGGTCGGCGACATTAATCAACACTCCCCGCCAAACCCAGAACCGCAATATATTCCCGAAAACCGCGTCATACGTATGGCGCAGGCTCTATGCTTCGCGGCTTAAATATACAAAGCCAAGCTTAGAAGCCTATTCGGATGCCCGCACGGCCCCCAGCACCATTCTCGGTCAGCAGACCATTGTCGCCGCTGCCGAAACTGCGCTTATAGGTGGCCTCCATGAAACCGCTGATGCCGTGGATGGAAGCGATGTTGACACCGACCAGTCCTTCGCCGGCGTCCCGCGCTTTCAGCCCAGATACCGTGTCGGTCCCGCCCAAGTTGGCGAAGATTACTTCGCTTTGGCCCTGGAAGTCATGAACGTAGCTTGCGCCGGCATAGAACGCCAACTTGGTGTCAGCCGAAATGCTCGTATTGCCCCCGATCCGGCCACCCGCCTTGCCGCGCAAGGCGTCGCGATCGTCGAAGTTCACGCTGGTGCCTTGGACCGCGAATGGATCGAGCGAGGTGCGCAGGTAAGAGATTTGCGCTAGCGGCTCGACAAAGAAGCTGTTGCTGCCCAGGCGGATTCCAAGTTCGCCACGCGCGCCATAGGAATGACCGTGCAGATGCAGGTCGAACCCGGCTGTCTGACTTTCTGGCGTAGCCCAGTAATAATCATATTTACCGAGCGCGGTCGCAAAGATGTGCCCAGAGGTGAAGCTGACATAGGCACCCCCGTTCACCGCATCGAAAGCGATGTTATCGAGACTATTGCCCAGTTTCACCTTGGAATTGATATAGCCGCCGGTTACGCCCACT
>CAIZEE010000300.1 GCA_903931835.1 uncultured Elstera sp. | reverse complement strand
CCGGGTTACGCGACGCCGAGGGCGCCATAGAGGCCGAGGGCATGCGCCGCGCCCTGCTCCGCGCGAGCGAGGCGGATTTGAAGATCATCGTCGTCGATGCGACGGAATTCCCAACACTCCCGGATTCGGTGATCCGGTTGTTGGGGCCTAACTGTTTGATCGCAGTGAATAAAACCGACTTAAGACCGATCGACCAGACCACGATGTGGGACGTGCCGGTCCTGCCGATCACCGCTCGCGGGCAGGGTGATATCGGCGCACTGACCACGGCGATCATCGGTTTTGCCGCCCGACACCTGGCAGACGGTGCAGCACCGGTCCTGTCGCGGGCGCGGCATCGCTTTGCGTTGCAGGACGCGGCGGCGGCGCTGCACCGGGCGCAAAAGGCGGTCGCGGTTGAGCTGGTGGCGGAGGAGATGCGGCAAGCTGTGCGAGCGCTGGGACGGATTACTGGCCGGGTCGATGTCGAGGATTTGCTCGACCTGATCTTTGCGGAGTTCTGCCTGGGTAAGTAGGAATGTTTCACGTGAAACATTTTGAGGGTCGGGCGCGCGCAATGTTTCACGTGAAACATTGGAAGCCTTTCCCCGGCGCGGCAAAATCCGTATGGTGCGCGCCATGATCAAGACCGATGTCATTATTGTCGGCGGCGGGCACGCCGGATGCGAGGCTGCCGCCGCTTCCGCGCGTAGCGGTGCCGCGACGATTCTGGTCACGCATAGTCGCGCCACGCTCGGCGCCATGTCCTGCAATCCGGCCATTGGCGGACTCGGCAAAGGCCATCTGGTGCGGGAGATCGATGCGCTGGACGGCATCATGGCGCGCGCGATCGACCGCGCCGGCATTCAATTCCGCATGCTCAATCTCAGCAAAGGAGCCGCCGTTCGCGGTCCCCGCGCGCAGGCTGATCGGCGGCTTTATGCCGAGGCCATTCAAGGGCTTCTGGCGGAGCAGGCCGGCCTCGACATCGTCGAAGCGGCGGTCGGTGATCTGCTGCGGGACGGCGATGGCCGTGTTCGAGGCATCGTCACCGAAGCAGGCCAGGAAATCCTGGCGCGCGCGGTCGTCATCACCACCGGGACCTTTCTGCGCGGCGTTATTCATATCGGTACGACGCAGCTTTCGGCCGGTCGTGTCGGCGAAGCGCCGTCCGTGGTGCTGGCTGAAACCATTGAGCGGCTGGGTTTCGCGCGCGGCCGTCTGAAGACCGGCACGCCGCCCAGGCTCGACGGCACGACCATTGGCTGGGACCGGCTGGATCGCCAGGATGGCGATGCGGTACCGCAGCCATTCTCCTTCCTGACGGACAGGATCACGACGCCGCAGATCCCCTGTTACATCACCCATACCAATGACGCGACCCATGCGGTGATCCGCGCCAATCTGGATCGGGCGCCACTCTATTCCGGTCAGATCGAGGGTGTCGGCCCGCGCTACTGTCCGTCGATCGAGGACAAGATTGTCCGGTTTGCGGAGCGGCAGAGCCATCAGATCTTCCTCGAGCCCGAGGGGCTGGACGACCCGACCGTCTATCCGAACGGTATATCCACCTCCTTGCCGGAAGATGTGCAGGAAGCGTTGATCCGCACGATTCCCGGGCTGGAAACCGCCCGAATTATCCGGCCCGGCTACGCCATCGAATATGATTTCGTCGACCCGCGTGAGTTGCTGCCGAGCCTGGAAACCCGCCGCGTGCCCGGCCTTTTTCTGGCTGGCCAGATTAACGGAACCACGGGCTCTGAAGAAGCGGCCGGGCAGGGGCTGATTGCCGGCATCAATGCCGCGCGCCTGGCCGGCGGTTCGCCCGCGTTCACGCTCGACCGGGCCCAGGCCTATATCGGCGTGATGATCGATGATCTGGTGAGCCGCGGCACGGCGGAGCCGTATCGCATGTTTACCT
>CAIZEE010000299.1 GCA_903931835.1 uncultured Elstera sp. | reverse complement strand
TTGATCAGTCCTGCCTTGGCCGCGCCATAGGAACCATGGTTGGGCGCGGAGCGCAGGCCATCGACCGAACTGACGCAGACGATCGTGCCCGGCGCCTGACGCTGCATCAGACCGCGCGCCACTTCGCGCGCCGCCAGGAAGAAATAGCGCAGGTTGCGACCGTGGTCCTGGTCCCACGTCGCCATCTCCATGTCCAGCAACGAACCCCAGGCTGCCATGCCGATCACCGTAGCCATCCCGTCAAGCGGGCCGAACCGGGTCTCGACATCGGCGATGCCCGCCACCAGCGCGCCGTCATCGAGCACGTCGAATGAAAATGGCACCGCGGTTCCGCCGCTGGCCGTGATCTCGGCAACGACCGCCTGAGCTCGATCGTGTTCGCGATCGGCCACCGCGACATGCGCGCCGAGCGATGAAATCAGCCTGACGGTTGCCTCGCCCATGCCCTGGCCGCCGCCGAGTATGAGGATGCGTTTGCCGGTCAGGCCGAAAAGCGATTGTTCCATTGTCGGTTGCCCTCATGAGCCGCTTTGCGCGCCCTTTATATTTCGTCGCGTCAGAGGACGGCGGCTTCGGTCTTGCGGATTTGACCGGTCAGCGCCGACGCCATGCTGCGGGCGCCGCGTTTGGCCAGTTCCGGGATGACGAAGGTACCCAGCAGTTCGAGCGACTTCATCACCGCCTCATGCGGCAGGTAGCCGAAGTTGATGTAGCACAGCAGTTGATCGACGCCGACTTCTTCATATTTGAGGAATTTTTTCAGGCATTCGTCCGGCGTGCCGACGATGACCATGTCTTCCTTGTCGAACTCGGTAATGTCGAAATCGCCGCGCGCCTGCTTGTCCATCAGCGGAAACGCCTGCGCCTGTGCCTCGGGAGACAGGTGCGCCATTTCCCATTTCAAGTGGAATTCGGCTAGGCCCTTGTACCACCACCACATCGACTCCCACAGTTTGTTCCGGGCAAAATCGTCACGCGATTCGGCGCAGTGGACTAGGGTGTAGATGCCGACCTGGTTGGTGTGCACGCTGGTCAGCGGCTTGGCGCGCTTCTGCGCCTCGCGGTACAACCCGATCAACGGTTTCAGCGTGCTGAGCGGGCGCATGATGCTGAAACACAGCAGGCCCAGGCCATTTTCGCCGGCCATGACCGCACTCGATTCCGACGAGGTTGCCATCCATGCCGGCGGGTGCGGATCCTGCCACGGCTTTGGCGTGACCATGCGGCTGGGGAAATCGAGAAACTCGCTGTGTTCCTCGTAATATTCCTCGGCCCACATCCCGATGATGCTGCGCGCGGCGGCACACATCTTTTCCTTGCTGCGCGGAATATCGACACCGAAGGCGATCTGCTCCATTGGCGTGGAGCGACCGATGCCCCACTGGACGCGCCCGCCCGACAGCACATCGACGGTGGCGACCTTTTCGGCCACGCGCGCCGGGTGACAGAATTCGTGCGGCAGCAGCGAGACACCGAAGCCCAGCTTGATCCGCTCGGTGATCTGCGACAGCGCACCCAGCACGACTTCATTGCTGGGCATGTGCGAGCGGTTTTCGCGGAAATGGTGCTCGACGCACCACACGGTGTCGAAGCCCTGTTTGTCGGCAAAGGCGATCTGCGCTAGGTTTTCCTGGTACGCGCGCCGCTCGGCCATACGCTGGCCCCAGGGGTGCTGGCCATCCCACGGCTGGGGCACGTCGAATTCGTAGAGCAGCCCGAGGTCCATTTTTATCTCCCAATGCCAGTTTATGCGACGAGTTAGGCACATCGTTGCGCGCAGCTCAACGCAATACGACCCCGGCGACCGCAAATTCGTGATGCTGTGTCGAAATGCGTAATTACGGATAAATCGCGCTTGTTTGGCGCCTTTCGCTGCGTAAACGGCGCGGTGAATTGCCACTTGTTGATTCTGAACACAATGTTATGACCCCTGGGCATTGCGAAAAACGGCAAATCGCCGAGACATGGGAAAAGAAGCCAGCATGGCAAAGTTTCTGCTGATTGCACTCAACGGGCCAACCTCCGGGCCGGGCGATGAACAAGAATACAACGACTGGTACAATGCAGTGCACGCCGCCGACCGCGCGCTTCTTGCC